>CAZJLS010000006.1:0-44615 GCA_964547125.1 uncultured Methanobacteriaceae archaeon
GTTTTTAATGCGTTTTCGATACCTTCTAAGTTTACAGCTACAGTCCGTTTAACATCCTGAATAATTTTTTGTATAGCAGGATTTCTTAATGGACTTAATGCTTCGATAGGTACATCAGATGATACTAATGAACCTCTTTCGTCGTATAAATCGACTTTATCATCAAACTTTACCATTATTTCCCTCCTAATTTATATAGAGTTACTAATATACCTTTTATAACCTTAAAAGAAGAATATTAAGGTGCATATTCTTAATTTTATTAGTTACTAAGCTAAAGCAAGTAATGCATATTATCAGCTAATTGGTATACAAATTTTAATTATGGTCAGTATATAATATAAATATTCCTTTGAGAAAGATTTAGAAACATTTATATAAAACTAAAAAAACCTAAAAAGTTACTAAAAATAGTGATGAAAGTATTACTAATTTAAATTTATGATTTATGCTAAAAAATATAAATGAAAAATAATATTATTGTAAATAGAATATAACGATATTATTCTATTGAAATTTATTAAACAAATGTTTTTAGTATGAGTATTATTAAAATTAAAAAATATTTTTTAAAATAATAATATTTAATTAAATAAACAAATATTGAAAATACTAAAAATGAATAAAGTTAATTAATTTTTTAATTGGATAATAGTAATTTTTTTTATATAAATTATTTTTTATTATTTATTTGTTTAAAATTATTGATAATATAAGTTATTAATTTTAAGTTCAAAAGTAATAAAAAATTCCTTAAAAAAAATAAGAAAATAAAATTATTTTTTCATACCAAAGAAATTTATAGCATCTATTAAATCTCTAAAAGATTCAATTTCTTCCATTATAACATCTTCTTCTGTTAGTCCACTACTTAATTCTCCATCAACACTTAATGTATCTGGTCCTCTTCCAACTATACGTAGAACTCCATCTTTTGAGAATATTTCTTCTGCAACGCGGTCATGTATGAAGCTTCTTCCAGGAATAATTACTGATTCTTTAACATCCGATAAATCTACTGTTTCAAAATCTTCTTTTGTCATTAAACAAGCTATTTCTTTATTTGTACCAATAACATTTACATTGTCACTTGCACCTATTTTATCAAATACTTCTTTAATATATGGTGCTGCAATTTTGCTTGATATTAATGTTGCTTCTCCTGTTACTTCTTTTAGGAATTGTAAGTATTCTTCATTTCCTTTTTTTGCTATTATAAATGGTGAGTTTAGTGTTGGATCTCCTGTTGGTGTTCCTGTTACACGTAGATTGTATTCTTTATTTATTTCTTTTACTAGGTTTGAAAATTCTTCTGTTGTTTGTGTTTCTATTCCTTCTACTACTGGTCCGTTTTTAAGTATTAATCCTTGTTCTGTGGTGTTTGCAAATCTCATTAGGAGTAATGCTTTTGCTCCCCAGGATTCTAAGTCTTCACATGTTTTATGTAGTATTTCTCCATCATTTACTCCAGGTATTATTACAGATGCAGCATAGAGTTTTGCATTTTCTGCAAATAATTTTGCTGATTCTAGTGATGCTTCTGGTGTTGGATCTCTTACCCATTCTTTTCTTAATTGTGTATCGTTTGCAAATAGTGTGAATGTTACTTCATCTACTCCATTATTCATTAGTCTTGTTGCTTGTTTTGGATCATCTATTCCTTTTCCACTTGTATATCCTAGGTGTGATTTTATTCCAAATTGATTTAAACCTGAGATTAGTTCTTCTAATTGAGGATAGCAACTAACATCTCCTCCTCCACTTATGTTTGCTTTTAGGTTTTTGTCATTTATTTGGTTCATCATTAAGCTTGTTTGAACTTCGTTAAGAACTAAAAATGGTGGTTTGAAGTCTGCTCCATCATCTCTTACCCCTTCATTACATCTTGAGCAGCCTATTGTGTTTGGTGGGCAGTGCTTACATCCTAGTGGTTCTATGGGTTTTACTTTTTTGAAGTAGCAGTATTTGCAGTATCCTCTGCAGTTTTTTCCTGGTACTCCTCCTACATCTGCTATTATTTGCATATTATTTTCCTTTTAGAACTATTGAATTTTTAGATTTATATTTTTTTGTAGTTGTTTTTTAATATTATTATAATTATATTCTTCTTTTTTTAATATTTATCTAATAAAATAATTTTTTTATTTTTAATAAAAAAAATAATCTAAAATAAACACCAAAAAATAAGTATTACATATACATGTAATAATATAAGTTTACTATTTTTTAAAAAAAATGTGAAATAAGAAAATAAATCACACTAAAGAACTCTCATTTAGCAATTTAACTAATATATAATCATACATATGAGATTTTTCAATAATCGCAATATCTCCAAGACGATTATCCTCAATCATAACATTAGCAATATCTTCATGATACTTATCATAATCCAACTTAACCCTCAAACCATTAAGCTGACTAGTTACTGGAGTTGGACTAATAACATCATCTAAAGCTTTAACCTGTGTTTCAATCTCATTTTTAACCATAATACTTGGGAAAAGTGGAGGATCTTGAGATAAATCCTTACGTTGCTTATTAATTAACTCCTCACAAACCTCAACCAAACGTTTTAAAGCACGAATATCAGGACCTCTTTTCAATCTACGAGGAATACGGCCTAAACCAGCAACATAAGCATCAGCCCCAGGCAAATCTTCTAAATCAATTTCAGGAGCACCAGTAACAATAACAGGAATACTAATATCATCAAACAAAAAAGACTTATCCACAATACAATCATGAAAACTACCTAAAGCAAAAATAGCAATATCATGCTCCTCAATCAAATCCTTCTCATACTCAGATATACCAGCAGTCCCCTTACCATGACCTCTAGCTAAACCAATCATATTATCTTTAACACCATAACGACGTAAATACTCACTAATATCACATGCTGCATGAGGTAAATGATGTCTTGCAAGAGTAGGTGAAACGATAGCAATCTCACAACCAGCCATAGGTGCACTAGTTAATTCTCCATAAATCTCTTTAGCTTTCTTTTCAACCTTATCAACATCTTCAATAGGAACCGCCATATTAATAATCAATTCCATTTGCAATGTATTCTCTTGAAGAATAAATCCACCTAAATCTTCAATTAACTCTTTAAGCTCATCAGTTTTATGAACTCCACCTTGATATATTAATGTTTCATACATTATTACTACCTAATCCCAAAAATAAATACTTCTAATTATATTATATATTAATAAAATTATAATATAAAAATTTTTCAAAAATCTAAATTAACTTAAACTTCCCCTCAACATAAAATGCAACATTATCTGAAATATTTCTCTGCAAAGAAAACAAAACATCATCCATATATCCCAAATCACATAATATTTTCGCAGACTCTGTTTCTTTCAACAATTTATCACATTTTTCAACATCACGTGATGCTAACAAACTTGATTGAGCATACTCAGATAATTCAAGATTATCCCCTAAACTATTTATCCAATAAATTATTTCACCACATGCCAGATAATCTTCTAATGCAAAATTTCCTTTACGTCCCGCCATAACTAAATCAATATGATTATCTGCTAACTCTAAAGACTTAGTAGCAACAGCTTTTGCATTAACAAAAGCCCCTACAAGTACTTTAGAATCCATACTCTCCATTATCCTAGTACCATTAGTAGTTGTAATAACCATAGTATCCTTATCAGTTTTAAAATTTGCAACTTTTTCAGGAGAATTACCCAAATCAAAACCATCTAATTGTTGACCTAAACGTTCCCCAACAAGAACCCCTTCATACTCTTTTGCAATTTCCCTAGCAGCATCTGGTGAAAAAGCAGGAATTACACAATCAAAATTATTAAAACCCATAGTTATTGTAGTACTCGCCCTAAAAGTATCAACCACAATTGAAACATCCCTACTTTCTGTTTTCTCAAAATTCAAACTTACAAACATAATATCCAAAATCCATTATTAAAAAAAATTCTTCCATTTATAATAATTATATAATATTATTATTAAAAAAAGAAATAATAATAATTTCACAAAAAAGGAAAAAAATATGAAAATTGTAACAACACCAATGTGTGAAGAAATACTGAAATGGAACAATATAACCGAATACACCATAAATAAATTTCCAGATGAAGAAGAAGACGTTAAAATAGCAATTTTATTATCTGAATCAAAAACAAAACACCCTTCAATAAGACTAAAATTAAACACATTCCAACAAATAAAAGAAAGCATACTAAAAGTACATAAAAACATAGATACAGAAATTACAAGCCAAGATATTGATTTAATTTTTAAAAAATATCCAAAAGCAATCGAAATAATAGAAAATCTAGAAACTTACAAAAAAACAAACTCTAAAATTAATATTAAAGTTTACAGTGAATTTTTAAAAGATATTGTAGCAGATTTAGGATTTAATATAGTTGATGATAAAGCTAATTTTGTTGTATATCCCGATTATATGAATATTCCAAAAGAGGATGTTAAGTTAATTAAAATATCTTCACATAATAATGTTTCAAATAATCCCATTGAAAGAGCCATAACAAGATACTTAACAATTATCAATAAAACTCAAAAATGATTAAACTATTAAACTATGAAATTTATTTTTTATTAATTATATTCATCAATTCAAATATTAGAGTTTTAAATTAGCATCCATAAAACTGGATATATTAGTTAGTTCCATAATATCTTTATTAAAAAATAAAATAGTTGTATCTGCAGTTATAAAAATTAAATAGTTATCATTTAAATATTCAGCATATAAATGAGCATCTAAATTATTATTGATATTTAATAAATTAATAGAAAATATTAACCTGTGCATTTCATCATAAGTGAAAAAATCATTATTGGATTGTGAAACTTTTCTTTTAAGTATATTTAAAAATTTAATATAAAATCCTGTTATCTCGTAGATCCTTTATTTAGTTTCTTTATAAACAAAAAAATACCATACTAAATTATCTTTCTTAAAAATTATATTAGAACTTTTATTTAAGTAATCCCATCCAATTACTTTACCTATAATAACATTTGAGTCACAAAAATAAAATTTCACAATATACAACCCCCTTAAAAAAAGTTATAACTTAACAATTTTATCTGCTATAACTCCACACATATACTTGTTAATTTCATCTATTTTTTCATTTTTAATAGGTTTTTCCATTATGTTTAAACTATAATCTTTTCTATAATCTCCAAGTTTGCATGTAAAATCATAATATTCTTTTTTATATGTTTCTAATTTTTCTTTTGATATATCTACTAAATTTAAAATATTATAATCTGTTAAAATGTAACGTTTTGTTATAATTTTATGAAAATCATTTAGTATATTATTTAAAAACTCTAGTTCATATTCTGTAATTTCTTCAAAAGAATCATAGTTTAAAATATGTTCAATCATATCTTGTATTTCTAAGAAATCATAATATTCATCAGAAAGGACATGATATTCTTCAAGAGAATCAACTATTGAATCACAAACAGATAAAATATTATTCTCATATTCCTTAAAATCTAGGGTATCTAATATATTTTCTTCTCCAGCATCCCCAATTAGTTTGTTAGAATTAATATTACGTTCAAAATAAGTAATTTCACTATAAAAATGATTAAAAGATTCAATAGTATTCATAAATAAAAAATCTCCTTATTGTTTAAACATAATTTTCAATAAATAAGTTAATCAGTATTTATGGTATTAACTAATAAAAGGTTTTTGTGGGATTAACTAATTCTATTAACTTAAAATTTTTAGATTATTATTTTTCCCTATTTGTTTTGTTTATTCCATACAAATTTATTAGGAGTATTTAATACTTTTAAGATAAATTCTAGATTTTTAAAAAAATATCCTATAAATAATCAATAGTAAGTTTTTAATACTTTTAGTTACTAATATAATTTTTACTAAAAAAAATTAATATAATAGCCGTTTTTTTATAAACCCAAATAACAAAGAATAATAGAATTATAACCGAGATGTTTTATACAATATGAAACGAGAATGTTTACACCTTATTGGTACTGCTCATGTTTCACAATCTAGTGTTGAAGAGGTTAAAGATACAATTTATGAAGTTCAACCAGAAGTTGTTGGAGTTGAACTTGATATAGGTAGATATAACCGTTTGATGAAAGAAAGAGCGGGACTGAACGATGAGGAAGAAGCAGTACCTATACGTAAAATTATTAAAGAAAACAAGGTAACTCTATTCTTAACAACAACAATATTAACCTATTTTCAAAATAAAATTGGTGAAGATTTAGATGTTAAACCTGGTTCTGAAATGATTGCTGCAATTGATGCTGCTAATGACTTAGGTATTAAAATAGCTTTACTAGACCGAGACATTAATATTACCCTAGAACGCGTACTAAATAGTGTTAGTACTTGGGGTAAAATCAAATTCTTTTTCAGTTTTCTTGTAAGTTTTATTAAAGGAGATGATGAGGAAATTGATGTTGAAGATTTGAAAACTGATGAAATGTTAGAAGAGGTTATGGGATATTTTAAAGAAGAAGCTCCAGAAGCATATAATGCACTTGTTGCTGAAAGAGATGCTTATCTTGCAAATAGTATTCTTAATATTCCTGAAGATAAAGTTGTTGCAGTAGTTGGTGCAGGACATAAACACGGAATAGAAAAATATTTAGATAATCCTGAAACATTACCTTCAATTAGTGAAATTAGTAAAATTGACAACAAGAAAAAAGGCATACCTTGGTTAAAAATAATATTGGCCATGATTCCTATTTTATTTGTTGTGATATTTTTTCTTGCATTTTTAAAAGGTATTAGTATTCAATGGAACTTACTTGAATTTGTAGGTATTAGTGTGCTTATGGGTTTTTTAGGTTCTATTCTTAGTGGGAGTAAGATTCAATCTGCTATTGTTGGTGGTGTTGTTGCTCCTTTAACAATTATTCACCCATTACTTGCAGCTGGATGGTTTAGTGGATTAACTGAAGTTAAATATCGTAAAATAAGAAAAAAAGATATTAATAATCTTAGTAAAATTGAATCTTTACGTGATTTATGGAACAATAATATTTTTAGAATATTATTAGTTGTTGTAGGTACTAATTTAAGTGTTAGTATTGCTACATTAGTTATTTTACCATCTCAAGTGTTTATTCCATTATTTATGCAAATAGTTTAAATATTTTTATATTTAATATAAATTTATAACTATTTATAAAAATATAAAAAAAATATAATAATAAAATATTTTAATACTTTTTGGGGAGATTGATTTTAAAAAAATGTATTATATTTTCCGTTGTGGTTGTGGGAGAGTTTTATATGCTAAAGAAGGTGTTAAAACTCGTAAATGTACATGTGGTAAAACTTTAAAAGTTAAAGAGAGAAGAATTTTTAAAAAGGTTGAAACACAAGCACAAGCAGCTGAAGCAGTACAAGAAATGCAAGAAGAAATTTATGGTGGTACTGGTTTTATAACAGCTAATCATTTAAAACATTAAAAAAAAAGATTAAATAAATTTTTTTGGAATTGAAGAGAATTATGTACGAAATTTATATTGAAATAATTATTATTGCTATTTTAATTTTATTTAATGCATATCTATCAATGGCAGAAATTGCTATTGTATCATCGAAGAAGATTACATTACAAAAAATGGAACGTGATGGGGAACGTAGAGCTCACATAATATTGAAATTTTTAGAAGACCCTAATGAATTTTTATCTGCAATACAAGTAGGTATAACATTAATTGGAATACTTACTGGGGCATTAGGTGGAGCAACACTTTCAGATCCTATAGCAGCATATTTAGGTACTTTTGGTATTCCATATTCTGATAGAATAGCTGTGATTATTGTTGTATTGGTAACAACTTATTTCAGTTTAATTATTGGAGAAATTGTTCCAAAACGTGTTGCAATGAATAATCCAGAAAAATCTGCAATTAGATGTGCTAAAACTATGAAGTACATTACAACAATTGCAAGACCAATTGTTAATGCATTAAGCGGATCAACAAACTTCATACTAAAACTTATAGGCTCAAAACCATCAGATGATGATGTAGTGACACAAGAAGAAATAAAATTACTTATAAAAGAAGGAATACAAGATGGTACAATAGAAAAAGAAGAAGAAAGCATAATTAAAAGAGTATTCCGCCTAGATGCACAAAAAGTAGATATGATAATGACACCACGTAGTGACATTATTTGGATAGATTTAGAAGAAGATTTAGAAGAAATGAAGAGAAAAGTCGTTAAAAGTAAAAGATCCATATTTCCAATTGCAGAAGGAGAACTTGACGACTTTTTAGGAGTCATACAAGCAAAAGACATATTAAGTTCAGTATTCACAAAAAACAAATTAGATTTAAGAAAAAACATAAAAGACCCATTAGTAGTTCCAGAAAACTTACCATCAATGGAATTATTGAAAAAATACAAATCCAACAATGAATACGTTCATATGGCATTAGTTGTTGATGAATTTGGAACACTAGAAGGATTAATAACCCTAAACGATATACTTGAAGGAATAGTTGGAGATATACCTGGAATAGATGAAACAGATGATCCAAAAGCAATAAAACGTAAAAATGGATCTTGGTTAATAGAAGGAAAATATCCAATCGATGAATTTAAAGAACTATTCCACATTGATGACCCATTACCATTAGAAGAAGAAGACAATTATACAACACTTGCAGGATTCATCCTAAGTTATAGTGGAGAAATACCAGATGCTGGAGAAATATATGAATGGAACGGATTCAATTTCAAAATAGCATCTATTGACGGACACCACATTGACAAAATAATTGTTAGAAAAATTGAAAAGCAAGACGATACTGTCTTAAAAAGCAGTGTTGAATCAGTAGACAAATAAATAAAAAAAAAGAAAATTATGATTATACAAATAATACTACTAATAATTGGATTTGTACTTTTAATTAAAGGTGCAGATTACTTTGTTGAAGGAGCAAGTAATGTTGCTAACATTTTTAAAGTCCCAACAATAATTATTGGACTAACAATCGTAGCATTCGGTACAAGCGCCCCAGAAGCTGCTGTAAGTATTGCTGCAGGAGTAATGGGGAGTAATGAAATTGCAATAAGTAATGTTATAGGAAGTAACATATTCAATCTTCTATTAATTCTAGGCTCATGTGCACTAGCAGGAACATTACTTGTAGATAAAAAAATAATAAAACAAGACTTCCCATTTTTAATCATAATAAGCTTAATACTAACTGGAATAATACTTTTAACTGGACAAATAAGTAGAATAACTGGAATAATATTTTTAATTTTAATCATATCATATATTGCTTATTTAATTTATGATGCTAAAAAATCAGACAACGCACAAGAATTTGATAAACCAAAATACAAACTACCTACAAGTATAATTATTATAATACTAAGTTTAATTGGAATTATTGTTGGAGCAGATCTTGTTGTTGACAGTGCAAAATACATTGCATTAACAATAGGTATGAGTGAAACACTAGTAGGCCTAACTGTAGTATCAATTGGTACTAGTCTACCAGAATTAGTTACTAGTTTAACAGCTGTTAGAAAAGGGGAAACCGGTATTGCCATAGGCAATATTGTCGGAAGTAATATATTTAATATACTTTTTATTCTTGGTTTAAGTGGTTCAATATCTCCTATACTTGTACATAGCAATATGATTATAGATTTAATTGTAATGTTAATTGCAACAGGAGCATGTTACATTTTCATTGTACTTGATAAGAAATTAGATACAAAAGAAGGAATAATTTTAATGTTAATGTTTATACTTTATATGGCATTTATTATTCTAAGAAATTAAAAAAAAAGCTATTTTAAACAATATTTTATTGTTTTAATTCTTCTCTTATATCACATGCATTACAGATTTTACCAGATGTTGGTTCTCCACATTTAGCACAATTATTTAATTCTGTTTTTGGTGTGTTTATTTTTAAATCTTTTTTAAATGATTCCATTATTTGTTTTTTAATACCTGGATTTTTATCTTCAGCATTATTTAAGAATTCTTTTATTTTACTTCGCAATGATAAATTACTGTATGGACATTCTGCAAAATGTATATCTATATCATTTAATACCGCCCACATTCCAACTTCTTTTTCAGGAGTGTTCCATAATGGTTTTATTCTAGGTATTAATTTTGGATGTATTTGGTCTAATTTTGGAGTGAATTTTGAGAATTTTATATGGTCTCCTCGTGAAAAACTCATTAAAAATGATTGTATCTCATCATCTAAATTATGGCCTGTTGCTATTTTATCTGCTTTTAATTCATATGCTGTTTTATTGAGTATGTTTCTTCTGAATACTCCACAGGGCATGCATGCGCTTTTAAAGTTTCCATGTATTTCATCTAATGTGAAATTTTCTTCTTTTTTAAATGATTTCTGTATTAAGGGTATGTTTAGCTTTTCTGCATTATTTATTGCTGATTTTATTCCGTGTGGTCTGTATCCTTCGATTCCTTCATCCACACTTACTGCTATTAATTCGAAGTTTAATTTTTTTTGATATTGTTTTAGTGCATGTAGTGTTAGTACACTATCTTTTCCTCCAGATAATGCTACTACTATTTTTTCATCTTCTTTTATTAATTGGTAGTCAGTTAGGAGTTTGTTTATTCTGTTGTAGATTTTTTTGTTGAATTCTTCTTTGTTTATAGTTTCCATGTCTTTTTCCAATTTGCTTTTTATTCTTATATTAGTTTGTATAAAATTATATTTTATGATAACTTGTGATTTTTGTATAATTCCTATTGGAACTGATGGTAGTGGTTGTAGCGATTATGTGGCCACTGCTGTTCAAGTAGTTAAAGATTCTGGTTTGAAGTATGAATTAACGGGTATGGGAACTCATATTGAAGCTAGAGATTATGATGAGTTGTATCCTGTTATTCGTGATGCTCAAGAGGCTGTTTTTAAGCTTGGTGTTGATAGAGCATATAGCATTATAAAAATTGATGATCGGCGTGATAAAAGTGAGTGTGGTTTAAATAGAAAGGTTGATAGTGTTAATTGTGTGTTAAAATAAATTTTTTAATCTTTTTTTTGAAAAAAAAATAAAAGGAAAGGAATGATAATTTTATAATTTTTCGCTTCCTTCTTTTATTGTTTTTATTATTGTATCTAAATCTTTTTTTGTTAAGCTTGGGTGTATTGGTATTGATATTACTCTATCTGCTGCTTTTTCTGTTTCTGGTTCTTTTTGTTGGTATCCTAATTCTTCGTATAATGGTTGTTTGTATAATGGTATAGGGTAGTGTATTCCTGTTCCTATATTGTTTTCTGTTAAGTATTCTATCCAGTTTTCTCTTTTTTCTGCTTCTACTTGTATTGTGTATTGGTGGAATACATGTTTTGAGTTTTCTCTTATTGTTGGTGTTTTAACTCCTTTTACATTTTTAAGTCCTTTTGTTATATATTCTGCATTTTCATTTCTTATTTTGTTGAATTTATCTATTTTTTTTAATTGTTGTATTCCAATTGCTGCTGCTATGTCTGTCATTCTGAAGTTGTATCCTAATACTGTGTGTTTGTATTTTATTGCACTTCCATGTGCTTTGTATATTCTTGCATTTTCTGCTATTTCTTCATTGTTTGTTGTTATCATCCCTCCTTCACTTGTTGTCATGTTTTTTGTTGGATAGAAACTAAAGCATCCTGTATCCCCTATGCTTCCTATTTTTTTATTTTTGTATTCTGCTCCATGTGCTTGTGCTGCATCTTCTATTACTTTTAGATCATATTCTTTTGCTAATTTCATTATTGGATCCATGTCTGCTGGTTGACCATATAAGTGTACAGGTAGTATTGCTTTTGTTTTATCTGTTATAGCTTCCTCTATTTTATTTGGGTCTAATGTGTATGTTTCTGGGTCTATGTCTGTGAATACTGGTCTTGCTCCAGTGTATAATATTGAGTTTCCTGATGCTGCGAATGTGAATGGTGATGTTATTACTTCATCTCCTTCTTTTATTCCAATAGATAATAAGGATACATGTAGTGCTGATGTTCCTGAGTTGGTTGTTATTGCATAATCTGTGTTAACATATTCTGCGAATTTTTCTTCAAATTCTTGAACTTTTGGACCTTGTGCTATCATTCCTGATTTCATTACTTCTACAACTGCATTTATTTCGTCTTCTTCTATTATTGGTTTAGCTATGTTAATTCTATCTACCATATACTCAAACACCATTTTTAAAATTTTTATAATTTATTAATTTTTTATTAGTTAATTTTATTATTATAAATTTTATAATTCATTAATATTAAATTATATTAGTATTATTTAAGTAATGTTGAAAAAAATAATTTATATATATTGTAAAAAAAATTTTGAGATTTGTTAAAATGAGTTTAGATGATGAAACTTATGATACTAAAACTATTAATGAAGGTTTAGTTAAAATAACTTTTCCAGAGTATAATAAAGTATCTTCTGAAGCACCTGTATTTTATAATCCCCGTATGGAATTTAATCGAGATAATAGTATACTTGCAATTCAAAGTTTTCAAAAGCTTTTAGATAAAGATATTGATATTTGTGATTTGTTTGGTGGTAGTGGTATACGTGGCATTAGATATAAAAAAGAGATTGATGGAGTGGGTGATGTTACTATTAATGATATAAGCTCTTTAGCAAATGAATATAGTGAGTTTAATGCCAAAAATAATGATGTTAATGTTAACATAAGTCAATGCGAGGCTAGTTTATTGCTTCGAGAAAATCGTGGAGCATTTGATGTTATTGATATTGATCCTTTTGGAACTCCATCTTATTTTGTGGATTCTGCAGCATATAGTATTAAAAAGAATGGGCTTTTATGTTTAACTGCTACTGATACTAGTGCTTTATGTGGAACTTATAAAACTCCTTGTATTCGTAAATATAATGCAAAGCCTTATAAAAGTGAATATTGTCATGAAAATGGGGTGAGAATTCTTATTGGTTTTGCCGCATTGACTTTAGCTAAATATAGAAAATATATTAATGTTTTAATGTCCCATAGTAGTGAGCATTATATGAGAACTTATTTACAAGTTAAAAAAGGATCTAAAGCTACTGATGATTCGCTTGAAAATAATATTGGACATATCTTACATTGTAAAAATTGTTTGCATCATACTGTTGTAAGTGGTTTGACTAGTAGTTTGCCAGATGTTTGCCCTCATTGTAATAGTAAATATACTATTTGTGGACCTTTATGGATTGGACCTATACAAGATAAAGATTTTATTTCTAATATGATTAGTGTTAGTGATGAAAAAGAACTGAATTCAAAAAATGATGTTTTAAAATTATTAGAATCCTGCTATAATGAAGCGGATGCGCCTATTGCTTTTTATGACATTCATGTTATTTGTAGAAATCTTAAAGTTAGTGCACCTAAATTAGATAAAATTTTAGAATCTTTAAAAAATAAAGGATATATTGCTGTTAGAACACATTTTAAACCTTTAGGTGTTAAAACTGATGCCAATATTAATGTTATTAAAGAAATTATAATGGAATTACTATCTTAAAACAGCAAATAAAATTATTATTTTTATAAAAAAATAGTTACTTTAATATAATACAAGCATTATAATAATTAAACAAAAATTTGTTAAAATTAAATATTTATGTAAAATTTTTATAAAAAATCTAAAATTTTATACTTTTAATCAAAAAAGATTTTTATAATAAAAATTTTTCTTATCAATACTCCATAAGAGGAAAAAATTATGAGTAAAAAAGAAACTGCTGTTAAACTAGATGAAATAGATATAAAAATATTAAAAATTATTAACAAAGATGTTAGAACATCATATAGACATATATCAAGAGAACTTGGAATATCTGTTGGAACAGTCCACAACAGATTAGATAAAATGATTAAAACTGGAGTTATAAGTAAATTTGCACCAATTTTAAGTCATAAACGCCTTGGATTCACATTAACAAGTGTAATTGGAGTTAAAGTTAAAGGTGGTAAATTAGAAAATTGGGAGAAAAAAACCGCAGAAATAAAAAATGTTGTTGGAATATATGATGTAACTGGAGAATATGATGCAATACTAATCGCAAAATTTAGAGACACAGCAGAATTAGACCACTTCATCAAAGAAATGTTAAAAGAACCAGGAATAGAAAGAACATACACACAAACTGTTTTAAATGTTGTTAAAGAAGATATGAGCTCTGCAGATATCTTATAAAAGAAATAAAAAAAATAAAAATTTATATGGAGATTAGAAATTTTATGACTGTTTGTTTCCCAGACACACAAGATGGTAAACCAAGAGTTCCTGTTGAACTAACAAGAGTTGGAGTTACAGGAGTTAAAAAACTATTAAAATTAGATAGAGTTAACAAAAGACCAATAATACTATTACCTACATTTGATGTATTTGTAAACCTTCCAAACGATCAAAAAGGAGTTCACATGTCAAGAAATCCTGAAGCAATAAGTGAAGTTATGGAAGAAGTCATACAAAAAAACAACTTTGAAGTAGAATCAATATGTGCCGAAATAGTTAGTACATTACTCAAAAAACATTCTTATGCAACAATAGCTGAAGTTAAAATGACCAGCGACTATATGATGATGAGAGAATCACCAGTAACAAAAAAACCAACACAAGAAATGACAAAACTCATCGCAAAAGCCGTGGGAAGAAGAGATAAAAATGGAAACATTACAATTCGCAAAAGTATTGGGGCAGAAGTAGTAGGTATGACTGTATGCCCATGTGCACAGGAATCTGTAATGGAAGCAGACCGTATAAAATTATCAGAATTTTTAGATGAAGAAACACTAAACAAAGTACTAAACACAGTCACATTCGCATCACACAATCAACGAGGAGTTGGAACAATATTAATTGAAGTTCCAGATGATCAAATAGTAAAAGGTGAAGACATTATAGATATTATAGAAGAATCTATGAGCTCACCAGTATGTGAACTACTTAAAAGACCTGATGAAAATGCTGTTGTAATGAATGCGCATGAAAATCCAGTTTTTGTTGAAGATGCCGTTCGTAATATGATTGAAAAAATATTACAAAAATATTCAAACCTAGCAGATGACACACAAATCACAGTAAGACAAGAAAACCAAGAAAGTATACATAGACACAATGCATTTGCAGAAAGAACTGCAACTATTGGAGAACTGAAAAAAGAAGTAGGGATGTAAACAAAATGGTAGACTTAAAAGCATTAGCTGGAGACATAATGGGATTCTACAAATCATTCAGTGGTTCAAGATCAGCATTCAACAGTGACAACCTCTTAATCGTTCGTGGAAAATCAACACTACGAGATTCACACACCACCATGCCAGAAAAACTAGAAAAAATTATGAACTTCATGAACGGAGAAGAAATAAATATAGAATCCGAAACTGCAACAAAATTCATAACATATGCAGACGAAGAAATACGTAAAAAAGAAAACATACCTACAGGAACAGACACCAACGGCCTTAACCGTATGAAAAAAGAATATGAAACTATGGGAGCAGATGTTCAAATAAAAATGTTCAAAGTACAAGGCGCAACAATCCTAATAACAACTTGGAAAGACAAAAGAGATTTAGGGCCAATGTATGTTGAAGCAGTTCTAGAAAAAACTGGATAAAATAATATAAAAGGGTATTAATCGTATGGATTTTGAAAATCTAACAAAAGAAAACATAACAGAACTATTAAACACTAAAACTAACGACATAATAGACTTAATGAGAGAAGCTAATAAATACAACAAAACCGCAATTACCTACTCAAAAAATGTTTTCATACCATTAACAGAAGTATGTAAAAATGATTGTGGTTACTGTGCATTTAAAAAAAATCCAAAAGACGATAATACCATAATCCTTAAAACACCAGAAGAAGTGATGGATTTACTTCGCCAAGCTGAAAAATTTAACTGTAAAGAAGCATTATTCACAATGGGTGAAGATGCAGACACTGAAGGCGAAGTTAAAAACAAACTAGAAACTCTTGGTTTTAAAAATATGACAGAATATATTAAATATATCTGTGAAATAACATTAGAAAAAACAAAATTACTACCTCATACAAATGCGGGTAATTTTTCATACCAAGAATTAAAACAATTAAAACCTGTTAATGTTTCAATGGGTCTAATGCTTGAAAATTCATCACCAAGATTAATGGAAACAATTGCACATAAAGAAAGCCCTGGAAAAGATCCTAAAATAAGATTAGAAACTATTGAAAATGCAGGTAAACTTAAAATACCTTACACTACTGGATTACTCATAGGTATTGGTGAAACTAAAGAAGAAATTGCAGAATCATTATTAGATATTAAAAGATTATCTGATAAATATGGACATATTCAGGAAATCATTATACAAAATTTCACAAGAAGTCCAAGCATACGTATGAGTAATTATGAAGAACCTTCACTTTTAGATATGATTCGTACTGTTTGTGTTAGTAAAATATTATTTAAAGATGATTTAAGTATACAAGTACCTCCAAATTTAAATATGGAAACTAATCAAGTATTTTTACTTTGTGGAACTGATGATTGGGGTGGTGTTTCACCATTAACTGATGATTATGTTAATCCAACTTCACCATGGCCAACCTTTAATCAATTGAAAAGATTAACATATGACGCAGGTTATAATTTAAAGGAACGTTTAGCAATTTATGATAAATACATTAACAATGAATTCTTAGAAGAGAATATTTTAAATAAAACACTTAAATTGCAAAAAGAAATTTCATAAAAAAAATAAGCTTAATTCTATATTTTAAATATTTTTAATAGATTTTTGCATCTATTACCACATGCCATACTCCTGGAGAGTATTTTTTAACTTTTTGGATATTTATTAGTTCTACTTCACGATTTTCTGCTGCTTTTTTTATATTATCTATTGGTCTTGTTTCTAATAATTTTTCAGGCACTGTTTCGTGATAATGTAAAATTCCATTCTCATTTAATCCTTTTATTGCAGATTTTAAGAAATGATGTGTTGTTTTAACATAACCCATTATTATCCTATCTGCTTTGTAATTAGGTGCTTCTATATTGGAATCTCCAAGTATTGGGTTTATTTTATCTTCAATTATTTTATTTAATTTTATATTTTCTAGCAGATATCTGTAGGAATTTGGATTTATTTCTATTGCATTAATTCTTTTTGCTTTACTATGGACTGCTATAGGAATTGTAAAGTATCCTATTCCTGCAAACATATCTGTTACTATTTCTCCTTTTTTAACAAGTTTACTTATTCTTAATCTTTCGTTATTATTTCCTTTTGACCACATTACTTTAGATAAGTCTAATTTAAAAAGACATCCATTTTCTTTATGTATAGTTTCTGTTGTTTTATCCCCTGCAAGGATTTCTATATCTGGTTCTCGCATTTGTCCACTTATAGATTTTATTTTAATGATTGTATCTACATTATGCTGTTTTATTAGATTTTCATAATCTAAATCATTATTTGAACTATATTCCTTATCTAAAACCAATATCTTTCCAATTTTTTTATATTTCAATTAAGTGGTTCTCCTTGCAAAATTATTATTTTAGAAAATATTATATATGATAGTTACATAATTTATAAATATAAAAAAATGTAATTTATAAAAGTATTATACTATTATAAATTTTAGTATAATATTATTATAAGACTTATTTTTTGTTCTATTTTTTCTTAAAAAAGAATGAATGAATTTTTCTTTCAAATTGAAAACATTTTATAATAAAAAAAATCTTTTCAAAAAAAAATATAATTAATTAATAAATATTTTTCCGTTTTAAATTTATTAAATCTTATGAAAATTTTATTAAATCATAAAATGTAAACTTTTTAAAAAATATTTTATTAAAATACAAAATCATACCATTTTTTAAAGAAAATAGGGCAAAATTTGAACTTTTATTATATTTATATTAATTTACAAAAAAAGAATTATAAAAAAAAATATTTTTAAAGATGTGATTACTTATGAGTAATGAAAAAATATTAGAAGGTACAACTACTGTTGGTATCACTTGCAGTGATGGTGTAGTTTTTGCAAGTGAAAGAAGAGCTAGTATGGGTAACCTTGTAGCTCACAAAGTAGCTGAAAAAATATTTAAAATTGATGATAATATCGGTGCAACCATTGCAGGTTCTGTAGCTGGTGCACAAAAACTAATGAAAATCATGCGTGCAGAAGTATCCTTATATAAACTAAGAAATGGGGAAGAAATGAGCATTAATGCAGCTGCAAATGTTACATCAAATATTTTAGGAGCTAATCCTGCTTATGTCCAAATATTAATTGGTGGATATGACAGTGATGGAGCAAGCATTTACTCTTTAGATGCTGCAGGTGGAGCAGTAAAAGATACTTTTATATCAACAGGATCTGGTTCTACATTCGCATACGGTGTTCTTGAAGACAGATTCCACGAAGATATCACCACCGAAGAAGCTGTTGAGTTAGCACTAAGAAGTATTAAAACAGCAACTGAAAGAGATGTTTACTCAGGAAACGGTTTTTTAGTAGCAACTATTACTGAAGACGGATTCAAAATGTTTGAAAAAGAAGAAGTAAACAGTATTTTAGATAAGATTAACTAAAAAAAAGTAATTTAGAAACTCTAATCTTATTCTTTTTTACTTTCATTTTATTTTATTATTAAAATTTTTAAAATTATCATAAAAACTAAATTTTTTCATTTTTATAAAAAAAGTGAATATATAAAATAAAAAAAACAAGTGATAAAATAACACGATAAACTATTAATAAAAATTTACATAAGAATATCTTTTTTATACACACTAATTTTTTTATAAAATTTTTTTTATTTTATTATTTTTTAGAAATGAAAAAACTTATATTTTGAATTTTCATTGAATTACATTGTATTTACTAATCTATAATGAATTATATTATTTTTTAACTATTAACAAACAAGGGAGAATATGAAAATATGTCTTCAGAAACTTTAGATGAAATTAAAAAAATAATAACTGAAAGATTACCTAAAAAGGTACAATTAGCAAAAATTGAATTTGAAGGTCCTCAAGTTGTTATTTACACTAAAAATCCGGAGATAATAACTGATAATGGGGATTTAGTTAGAAATTTAGCTAAAGATTTACGTAAAAGAATGGTTATCCGTTCAGATAAAAGTGTTTTAATGGATCCTGAAAAAACTATTAAAACTATTGATGAAATCGTTCCAGATGATGCACATATAACAAATATTGCATTTGACGATGTTACTAATGAAGCAATAATTGAAGCACAAAAACCTGGACTTGTTATTGGAAAATATGGAGTTACCAGTAGAGATATTGTTAGAAAAACTGGTTGGGCGCCTAAAATTTTAAGAACACCTCCAATCAAATCTGAAATTATTGGTAGAATACGTAACACCATTATGCACAGTAGTAAAGAAAGAAAAAAATTCTTAACTAATTTAGGTTCAAGAATCCATGAAAATGTTAAATATGATAATGATTGGACACGTTTGACAAGTATGGGTGGATTTAAAGAAGTTGGAAGATCATGTATGCTCTTACAAACACCTAACAGTAGAGTATTACTTGATTGTGGAGTTAATGTTGCAGGTCCTGATGAAAAAACCGCATTTCCATTTTTAAATGTTCCTGAATTCTCAATTCAAGATTTAGATGCAGTTATCATATCACATGCACATTTAGATCACTGTGGATTCTTACCATACTTATATCATTATGGATATGAAGGGCCAGTATACTGTACTACACCAACAAGAGATTTAATGACCCTTCTACAAAGAGATCATTTAGATATTGCTCATAGAGAAGATAATCCATTACCATTTAATATTAAACACGTTCAAAAAGAATTAAAACACACAATATGTCTAGATTACGGGGAAGTTACAGACATAGCAACAGATATTAAATTAACATTCCATAATGCAGGACACATCTTAGGATCAGCTATGAGCCACCTACATATTGGAGATGGATCTCACAATATGGTATATACAGGAGATTTTAAATTTGAAAGAAGTAGATTATTAGAACCTGCAACAACAAAATTTCCAAGAGTTGAATCATTAATTATGGAAAGTACATATGGTGGTCGTGACGATGTGCAACCATCACGTAATAGTGCTGAGAAAGAACTAATGAAAACAATCTACAAAACATTAAAACGTGGAGGAAAAGTTTTAGTCCCAGTATTTGCTGTAGGAAGAGCACAAGAATTAATGATTGTATTAGAAGAATATATGCGTCATGGAATGATTGAAGAAGTGCCAATATATATTGATGGTATGATTTGGGAAGCTACTGCAATACACACAGCAAGACCAGAACATTTAAGTAAAGATTTAAAAGAACAAATATTCCACATGGGTAGAAATCCATTTGTATCCGATCAATTCATCAAAGTACAAAATATAAATGAAAGAAAAGATATTGTTGAAGGAGAACCAGCAATTATACTTTCAACTAGTGGAATGTTAACTGGTGGAAACAGTGTTCAATACTTCAAATGGTTGTGTGAAGATGAAAGAAACACAATAGTATTTGTAGGATATCAATCTGAAGGTTCTTTAGGTAGAAGAATACAAAGAGGAGTTAAAAAAATACCTTTAGAAAATGATGAAGGTAAAACCAAAGTTTATAATATTAGATTAGAAGTTAAAACTATTGAAGGTTTCAGTGGACACTCCAATAGACGTCAATTAATGGAATTCGCTAAAAGAATCCACCCAAGACCAGATAAAATTATTATGTGCCATGGTGATGCACATAAAACTGTTGATCTTGCAAGTAGCGTTCATAGATCATATAAAGTTGAAACAAAAACACCACTTAATCTTGAAACAACAAGATTACAATAAAAAAAAATATTTAATTAAAAATATTATTAGTAATGAATTATCATAAATTAAAAATATATAATAAATTTATAAAAAACTTAAAATTTGATTGATGGTTTAATAATAAAGAAAGGTGAATAAAATTGGTTACATATTCCGAATCTGGTGTTGATATTGACTTAGAAGCAGAAACTGTTAAAGTTTTAGCATCAAAATTAAAACCAACATTACAATTAAGAGATATTATAACTGATAGTGGTCATTTTGCAGCTTTAGTTCGTCTAGGAGATAAAGCTATTGCTATGAGTACTGATGGTGTAGGTAGTAAAATTTTAGTTTCTAAAATGATGAATAAATATGATACTGTAGGTATAGATTGTATAGCTATGGTTGTTAATGATATTTTATGTGTAGGTGCAGAACCAATAGCATTAGTTGATTATTTGGCTGTTGAAAATCCAGACCCAGAAATGGCTGCTGAAATTGCTGAAGGTTTAGTTAAAGGTGCTGAAGAATCCAATATTTCAATTATTGGAGGTGAAACTGCATCATTACCTGAAATTATTGCTGATTTTGATTTAGCAGGTACTGGTATTGGTTTAGTTGATACTGATAAAATAATAACTGGTGAAGGAATTGAAGCTGGTGATATTCTCATTGGTTTGAGAAGTAGTGGAATACATAGTAACGGTTTAAGTTTAGCTAGACGTGCATTATTTGAGGATGCTGGTTTTAATGTTAATGATAAAATACCTAATACTGATGTTACAATTGGTGAAGAGCTTTTAAAACCAACTATGTTATATGTTAAACCAATAGTTAAATTACTTAAAGAAGATTTTGATATTCATGGCCTTGCACATATTACGGGCGGAGGATTTACAAATCTTCAAAGACTTAAAAAAGGTGTTGGATTTAATATTGATAATCTTCCAGAACCTCAAAATATTTTTAAACTTATAAAAGAACAAGATGTACCTCTTGAAGAAATGTATAAAGTATTCAATATGGGTATTGGTTTTGTTATTATTGCTAAAAAAGAAGAAACAGAAGAAATTATTAATACAATATCTGATGATATTGATGCATCCATCATTGGAGAAGTAATATCTGAAGATAAAATTGTAATTAAAACTTATACTGATGATACTATAGAATATTAAGATTATAATGGAGAAAAATATATGAAACTTAATGAAGAAAAAGAATTTGAATTAGTTAAAGAGATTTTAATAAAATTAGGAGCTAATGAAAAACAAGCTATATCTGTAGCTAATGCGACTGTTGATGCTGACTTGAAAGGATTTACTTCTCACGGTATTGGTAGATTTAAACAATATATTATTGGTATTAAAAATGGTAATATTAATCTTGAAGGAGATTATACTATTGAGAGAGAAACTGAGGCTATTGCTTTAATAAATGGTAATAGTTTATTTGGACAATACACTGCAACTGAAGCTATGAAATTAGCTATTAAAAAAGCTAAAAAAGTAGGTATTGGTGCTGTTGGAACACATAATGGTAATCACTTTGGTGTGACCGGTTATTACTCTGATTTAGCTATTAAAGAAGGTTGTATTGGATTTGTTATTGCTAATACTGCTCCAGCTATTGCTCCTTTTGGAGGTAAAACTCCTATTATTGGAACTAACCCTGTTGCTGTAGGTATTCCTAATGATGACACTTATATTGCATTAGATATGGCCACTAGTGTTTCTGCTAGAGGTAAATTATTAGAAGCTCAAAGAAAAGGTGAATCCATACCTGAAGGTGTTGCTTTAGATAAAAATGGTGAACCTACAACTGATCCTGCAGAAGGTATTGAAGGATCTATTTTGCCTTTTGGTGGATTTAAAGGATATGGTATTGCATTTTTAATAGAAATTTTAACTGGTTCATTAGTTAATGCTGCAGTTGGAACTAAAGTTACTGGAACTGCTGATAATGAAGTTAATTGTACTAAAGGTGATTTGTTTATCGCTATTGACCCTGAAGCATTTGTAGGTAAAGAAACATTTGATAATATTACTAATGAATTCTTAGATGAAATTCGTGAAGATAATGGAGTTATTCCTGGTTCTCTTGAAGTTACAAGAATGGAAGATAATCGTAACAATGGTTGGGAATTAGATTCTGTCCTTTATGAGACTTTAGATAATATTTGTAAAGATTTAGATATTGATTTAAGCAGTTATTCTGCTTAAGTTTTTTCTCTTTTTTTCTTTTTTTAATTTTTATTATATGTTAATGTACATTACTCTTTTTATTAAACAAAATTTTAACATATCTATTAAATATATTAAATATTCCTATAAATAAATATATTATTTTGACTATAACCCTATAAAATATTGAAGCTAGTTTTAATTAAAATGGTTTTCTCAAGCATTAAAAAAATAAGTAAAAAAATGTAAAACTACTTAGAAGAATACTCACAATAAAAACCATCAGTATCCGCATAAATAGGTTTAAAACCATATTTTTCAGCTTCATCCATAGCAATCATAATATTCTCCCTACCCCAAGCAGTAATAGCCTGAGCACACTCAAAAGAATACCATCTAAAACGAGAATAACCATAAACCCCATACATAGTATTACATAATCTCTTCAAAGCTTGTTGTTGAACATCCAACATCATACGCTCAGTAGAATCAACACTACTCTTCATCTTATTCTTAATACGAATACGTTCATTCAAAACATTACCAATAACAGACGGAATAAAACCAATAGGATCCTTTCTAAACATATAATGATGTTCTGGAGAAACAAAAAAATCATCCTCATCAACATCATCCAAATCACCCAAATTATCTAAAGAAACCCCATTATCATACAAAACATCAGGCGAAATATTCTTACTAATTATAAGACTAGGATACAAACTTCGAAAATCAAACTGAACAAGATTTTCATGTAAACCAATCTCCGGCTGCTTAACATAACCACCAGAATTACTATCATGAACACGATTCTTAAAATCACTACCAGACGGTTTATTCGGAATAACCTCATTATACTCAAAAGCTTTACGAACCAAATACCATTCAGCCTGTTGACCAGTAGACATACGAGTTATATCAAAAAACGGTTGCCCAACAACATGCGTAAGCTCCAAATTAATAGGTAAAGTCTGCTCAGCAATCTTAAGAGTAGAAACAACATCGTCCAAAGAATAATCAAATAACCTATCTAAATCCTCACCATCACTATCCCAATAATTAAAAATCTGTTCACCAGGAACATCAATTTTCTCCTCACCAAACAACTCCAAATAAACTCTTTCCAAAGTATACCTATCCAAATTCATATACCTACGCATAACAAGATACAAATCAATATGCAACAAACCTTTTAAAGTTGCAGCATTAGCATAACCCCTTTTAATAAATTTAAGCCCAGAACCATCCATTCCAAGATTCAAATCCACACCTAAAATCTTAGCACGATCTTTAAGATAAGGAAAATCAAAATTATCAGAATTATAACCAACAATAATATCAAAATTATTCTCTTTAATAATCTTTACAAAAGTCTCAATCATTTCTTTTTCAGAGCTTACAGTTTCAACAAAATCTAAGTCCTCACCTTTCGTACTAATAACCCTTTTAATACCATTATTACTTGCAACACCAATCATTATAATTTCATCTTCATTCGAATCTGGCATGCCATGAGGATTATAAACTTCTAAATCGAAACTTAATATAGTGAAATTTTGAGGATTATTATCCCGAGTTATAGGTGTCTTACTTAATTTTAAAATTTTTAATGAATCATTAGATTCAATACTTGGATATGAATCCAATAATTCTCCTTCTACTTCTACTTCAGTCATTGGAAAAATATCATTATCAATCAAATATCTTCTATAAAAAGGAATATCATGCTCTCTTATCTCTTTTACTGAATCTAAATCCAAAATATTATTTTTATACTTAGGAACAGATTGAGGATGATTAAATATTATTTTTATAAATTCTTTTTCTATTTGAAAATCTTTTTTAATTACTTTTTCAATACATTTAAATTCTATTTCATCCTCTATATCTTTCATTGTAGTATCTGTATCTTCTAAAGGTAAGACATATAAATATGGTTCAAATGTTTCATCTAATGCAATTATATGCTCCCCTTCCTTTGTTTTACCAAATATTCTTATTACAGGGATTTCGTCATTTGTCACATAATCAATATCTGTTATTATCATTTCCATATTTATCATAATCTGAATACACCTTGAAAAAAGTTTTTTTTAATCTTCATCCTGTTGCTTTTTTTCTAAACTTATTTTATAAGATTTAATTACTGCATAAGTGATTCCTAAAAGTAAAGGTCCAACTATAAATCCTACTATTCCAAATACTAAAGGTCCGGATACAAAACCTAAAAATAATATTAGGGGATGTATATCTGCATATTTACTTGATAATGCAGGTCTTATATACATATCTGATAAACTTAGGAAAAATCCGAAAAATAAGACTATTACCGCACGTACATAGTTTCCAGATAATATATCCCAAATAAAAAGTATTGTGTATATTGGCCAAGGCCCAAAAATTGGTATTAATTGTAATATTCCAGTTAACACTCCTAAAAATAGTGCATATGGATATCCTAATAGGTAATATCCTACACCTGCAATTATTCCAAGTATTATTGCAGTTAAAAAATGTCCGAAGAATATGCTTTTTAATACATTATCTATTTGGAAATATAATTCATCGAAAAATTCCTTTTTATCTTTTGGTGTGAATGTTTTAATATATTCTACTATTCTATCTCCATCTTTTGTGAAATAGTATGTTGAAAAGAATAATACGAATATTTCTAATGAAATGTAAGGTACACTCTTTATTAGGCCAATTATATAATTTAATATTGTATGTAGTATATTATTGAGTGCTGTGTAAAATTCAACAATAATTGTATCTATGTATGAATGATAATTTGCAGGTAAGTTTTCTTTTAAAAATATGTTTAATTGATTAACATCCATATTATTAACATTGTTATTGATGAAACCAAATGCAAAATCTGCTGTTTGCATTAATAAATATATTATCAATAATATTAAAGGTATTAGTACTACGATAATTGAAATAATAACACTTATTGATTGGAATTTTATTTTTGATTCTAATTTTTTTGAAAGTGGTTTTAAACCATAAGCAAATATTGCCCCTAATATTATCATATCTAGTACTGGAGTTATAATTCCAAGTGATAATCCTAGTAATACTATTAGTATTATTAATGGTATTGTTAGTTTTTTTAAATCTTCAATATTCACTTTTAATCACAAAAAAATATTTTTTTAGAAGTATTGTTTAATTCCAGATGCTTTACGTTGATATTTTCCAAATTCTTCTATTTGTTTTAATTGGTCTTGTGAAAATATTGGACCGTCTTTACATACTCTCCATCCAGTATTATCTACACAACATTGCCCACATATTCCTATTGCGCATTTCATGTATCTTCCAATATCATATTGGCCAGGAATATTATTTTCGTTTAATATTTTGAATATTGGATTCATCATTACTTCTGGACCACATATTGCTGCAGAGTCGTAATTTTTATTTTCAAGTAATTGTATTAGTCTATCTGTTGCAAATCCTTTAAATCCACATGTTCCATCATCAGTACATGTGTATACTTCTGCTCCAATCTTTTTTAATTCTTCCACAAAGAGTAATTCATCTTTTGTTGTTGCTGCAGATATAATGTCTACATTAACTCCATTTTCTAAACATTTTTCAGTGAATGGTATGAATGGTCCCATTCCTACTCCTCCACCTATTGCTATAACATTTCCTTTTAGGTTGCAGTTGAATCCATTTCCGTAGGGTCCTCTTAATCCTAGTAAATCTCCTTTTTCTAGTTTTTGTAATGATTCTGTAAATGGTCCTATTGCTTTAACTGATATTCCTATTGTTTTTTCTTCCGTGTTTATATGTGAAATGCTCATTGGTTTTTCATCTTCGAAGTTCCATACCATTAGGAATTGTCCTGGTTTTGGAGTTTCATTGTTCCAGTTGAATATGAATGTTTTTATTGTTGGAGTTTCTTTTATTATTTTTTTTATTTCTAAAACTTCTGGGCTATTCATGGGTGTTTTTTTCCTCCTATATTAATTAATTTTTTTTATTGTTCGTGTGCTATTCCAATAAGTTCTTTTAATGATTTTATATTATTTTCTTCACAGTAGATTTCTAAATCATTGTTTATTTTTGTGAATATTTCTAATCCATTATCCATTATACTTGTTCCTATTTGGCATAAGCTAGCTCCTGCGTATAAGAATTCTATAACATCTTGGTAGTTGCTTATTCCCCCAACTCCTATTATTGGAATTTTAACTGCTGTGTATATGTCCCATACTTTTTTTATGGCTATTGGTTTGATTGCAGGACCTGACATTCCTCCGAATTTATTGTATAATATTGGTTTTGCTGTTTTAATATCTATTTTCATTCCTGGACCTAGAGTGTTTATTGCAGTTATTGCATCTGAACCTGCTTTTTCAGCTGCGATTGCTATTTCTTTTATGTCTGTTACATTAGGTGTTAGTTTTGTCCATATTGGGACTTTTGATTTGTTTTTTGTTGCTTTTACTATTTGTTCTGTTAATTCTGGGTCTTCACCTATGCTTGAACCGTATCCACACATTGCATGTGGACATGATACGTTTAATTCTATTATATCTACTAAATCATTGATTTCTTCTGTGATAAATTCAAATTCTGATGGATTTGAACCATAAATAGATGCTATGGTTATTCCATCAACTTTTTTTAATTCTTCTTTGAAATTTTCAACACCTGGACTTGATAAACCTATTGCATTAAGTATTCCTCCTTCAACAGATACTGTTGTTGGATTATGATAACCTTCATTAGATTCTATTGAAAATGATTTAGTTACAACTCCTGCAGCACCAGATTTTAAAGCCCAATTTAATGATGATGCTGTGCTACCCATAACTCCTGCAGCAAGAAGTAATGGATTATCAAACTCAATTCCACAAATTTTTGATTTTAACATTTTAAACATTATCCTAAAAAAAATAAATTTCTTACAACATTCAATTATATTAAATAATAAGATTATATTTAATATTATTAAAATTAATAATTTTTCTTTTTAAAAAAAATGATGGTGCTGTTTTCATGACTTATTATTTGATTAATGGAAGTCCTCGTAAAAATTGTAACACTTCACAATTACTACAAGAATCACTAAAAGGTATAAAAGACCATGTAAATGATGCGGATGTGGAAATTATACATTTATATGATTTAAATTATAAAGGATGTAAATCTTGTTTCCATTGCAAAAAGATTGAAGGTAAATATTATGGTCAATGCCCAATAAAAGATGATTTAAGAGAATTACTTCCTAAATTATGGGCTGCTGAAGGTATTATTTTTGGAACACTAATTTATTTTGCATCTGTTACTGGAGAATTGCGAAGTTTACTTGAAAGATTCTTTTTTGCAAAGCTTGTCTATGGCGGTGAAAGCCTTATAAAAGATAAAAATATTAATATTGGCATAATATACACTATGAATGCTGGTGGAGATGGTGGAGAAGAAGTTAGAAAAATATTTGATGATATTATCTTCAACCCATTAGAGAGATCATTTAAATATCACACAGACAATTTTTATTCAATGAAAGTATATGATACTTACCAGTTTAAAGATTATAGTAAATATGAAAACTATGTATTTGATGAAAAGAAAAAAGCAAAAAGAAGAGAAGAACACTTTCCAAAAGACTTAAAAAATGCATATAATTTAGGTAAACAAATTGTTAAGAAATGATTAATATGGAATTATATATTACACATTGTGTTGCAGGATTTTTAGCATTTAATGACGATTTAAAACTTATCGACTATGAATTATTCGATGATGACAATATTGATAAATTAATTAAAATAGAGAATTGTGAGGTATTGCCTGAGGAGTTAAACTTAATAGAACGTAATTCAAATTATGAAACTATTAATATTGAATCTTTAAATAGATTATCTGATTATGATATTCCTAATGTGAATATAAATATAAATTCTATTAATAAATCTGGTGAATACTTACGAGAAAACTTAAAAAGTATATTAACAGATATTGGATTTATAGAACCTGGAGAGTATCCTGGAAAAATTAATAATATTCATACCAAATTAGCTAATATTAAAATGAAAAATATTGCATCAGGTGATGATAAACTTTTAATACAGGCAATTAATTCTATTGAAGATATTGATGAATCTATAAGTAAAATTATTGAACGTTTTAGAGAATGGTACATTATTTATTTTCCAGAAATTGAGTCTGTTAATAATAATGAAATTTATATTAAACTTATTGCAGAAGGGGGAAAACGAGAGAATATTATAACTAATAATCCTGAATATTTCACAATAGAATCAGATGAGAGTAATGGAGCAGATATTGAAGAAGATGACTTAATTATTTTGAATAATTTTGTTAAATCTATTTATGAATTGCAAAAATCTCGTGAAGAAATTATAAATTATATTAATACTAAAATGATTAAGATTGCACCTAATTTAACTGATTTAGTTGGTGCTTCATTAGGTGCTAAGTTAATTTCACATGGTGGAGGTCTTAAGAATTTAGCATTGTATCCTGCAAGCACTATACAGATTATGGGTGCTGAGAAAGCATTATTTAGACATATGAAAACTGGAGATCGTCCTCCTAAACATGGTCTTATATATCAACATCCTAAAATTAGAAGTTGTAAATGGTGGAATCGTGGCAAAATATCTCGAATTTTAGCTTTAAAGATTTCGTTAGCTGTTAAAAGAGATTATTTTATTAAAGAATTTAATCCACAGATAAATATTGATTTTGAAGAAGAAGTTGAAGCTATAGAGAAAAATAATCCTTTCCCTAAAAGAAATAAAAAGAATCGAGAAAATAAAAAACCATCAAAAGATGGTAAGAAAAAGAAGAAGAAACGTAGGAAACGTAGAAAATAAATGGGAGGAATGTTTTTTTGGATATATTTGAAAATGATGGTAATATTGCTACAAAGAATTTAACACCTGGTTTAAAGGTTTATGGTGAAAAATTGGTTAAAGAAGGGGATATTGAGTATCGTGTTTGGAATCCTTATAGGTCTAAATTGGCTGCTGGTTTATTAAATGGTTTGAATGAGTTTAATTTAGAGTCTGATTCTAAAATTTTATATTTAGGTGCTTCTACTGGTACTACTGTTTCTCATATTTCTGATATTGTTTATGATGGTGTCATTTATGCTGTTGAATTTTCTCCTGTGAGTATGAGGAAGTTAAATGCATTGTCTTTAAATCGTTCTAATATTATTCCTTTACTTAATGATGCTACTAAACCTAAAGAGTATCTTAATTTTGTTGAAAAAGTTGATTTAGTATATTGTGATGTTGCTCAACCTAATCAAAGTGAATTATTTATGGAGAATATGAATTTAATGCTAAAAGATGATGGTAAAGGTTTGATAACTATTAAAGCTAGAAGTATTGATGTTGTTCAAAAACCTAAAAAAATCTTTAAAGAAGAAGAGAAAAAGTTGAAAGCATCTGGTTTTTCAATTATTCAAAAAATTAAATTGGAACCTTATGAAAAGGACCATATATGTTTTTATATTGAAAAATCTTTCTAATTATTCTTAATTTTTATTTTATTTCTTTTTTTATACTTATATTTAGAATATAAATGATTAATTTTAATTTTTAATTAAAAATTATTATTTAAGTATTAACTTAATATTTCCTATTTTATTATAAATTAAAATTATAATATCTATTATCTTATTTTTAATGTTTAGTAAAATTTATATTATAACTTTTTATTTTATCCAATAGATTTATTATTAAATTATTATTTAATATAATGATTTAATTAATATTTTTTTGTCAGTATTATTTTATGTTTTAAATTTTAATATTATGTATTTTTAACAGATTTTTTAGTTAATTTTATTAACTTAAAAATTTGAAAAAGTATTACTTAAAACACATTTAAATATTATAAAAATTAATATTATAATTGCTAATGCATTATATTAAAAGTTCAAATTTATCTCTCTGAGAGTAATTCACTCAACTTAAACACTTCATTTTCACCAAATCTCAGAGAGATTAGGTTCTTTTTTAAAATACCCTTTTTTTTAAACTTTTTACTTCCTATTTTTAACTACTTTTCATACAAATTAAAAAATATTACTAAAACAAAATTATGCTTAAAAATTAAGAAAAAGTAATACTTTTTTTTAGAAATTAAAAAAAAATAGAATAATAATATAAAAAAAATTATAATAATAATTCTAATTTATTAAAAATATTTACTGCCAATTGTTTTTTACTACCTTTATCATATTCAACAAAATCAGATGTTACAAATGCAACTTCATTATTATCAGAGCCAAACTCACAATTTTCCCGTCCAACATCATTAGCAATAACTAAATCAGTTCCAGCAAAATCAATCTGTTCACGAGCAGAATTAATTAAATCATCATCAGAAACTTTATAATCAGCTTTAAAACCTACCATGAAAATATTTGGATTTAAATCTTTAATTTCTTTAATAATTTTATTAATAGGTTTAAAATCTAATGATAAATCAAAATCAGAGGAAATTTTATAGTCCTTCTTACTAATTGGTTTAAAATCAGAAACAGCTGCAGTAGCAAAAAAGATATCAAAATCATTTATAATATTATGTGCCTTATTTCTCATCTCTTCAGTAGTTTCTGTACTAATAGTATTAAATATTGGAGGAATATTAACTGTTGTATGGGCTTTCAATAATGTTAAATCAGCACCACGGATATAAGCTTGTTTAGCTAATTCTAAACCCATTTTACCAGAAGATTTATTAGTAATACCTCTAATAGGATCTATAGGCTCAAATGTACCTCCAAGACTTATTAAAACCTTTTTATCCTTAAAAATATTATCTTCTTTATTTTTATTAATCCAACGAATAGATTCTAAAATAATATCCTTAGTAAATGGGAATTTAGCTTTACCTTCATCCATACGAGGATTCATAAAACCAATAATATCAGATTTAGATTTTTCAATATTATCTGTAATAGCAGAATACATGGAATCATGCATAGAAGGAACAAATAAAATTGGAGTATTATGCCCTTCTGCAGTTATAAGTAAAGTATTAACCGGATTATCTGCGATTTTATAAGTAAATTTACTAATACAATTAGCAGTTGCAGGAGCAACTAAAATTAAATCAACTTGAGAATATTTAACATGTTCAATAGCACCAGATAACTCTAAAACAACGGAATCCCCAGTAGCAAATTCCATAGCATTAGGATGTATTATTTTAGTGGCTTCTTCAGTCATAAAACATTTAATATTATGTCCTTCACGTTTAAATTCCCTAGCTAACTTAATTGATTGAGTAGCTGCAACACTACCTGTAACACATAGTACAATATTCATTATAAAAAATACTCCTAAAAAAAATAAAAAATTATGCAAATTTAAAATTACTAATAATAAAATCAAAAATTTGAGATTGACTATCAAATTTATCCTGTGGAGCACTACATAAAATAACATAAGCCTCATTATTATTTTCAATCCAAACAGCTTTATGCATTTTAACAGTCCCATTAATATTACTTGAATAAATTGCCTCTAAACCATGATAAGAACCTAAGGTAACATTACCCTCAGATAAAATAGAATAATCAGAATTTGAACCTAACATTTCATAAGTTGTTGAAAATTCAGAATCTAAAGAAGAACTAATCTCTTTTTTCTCAATATTAACATTTATAAGACATTGCCCATCTGAATCTTTTAATTGAGGATTAGCTATAGCTAAAACAGAAGCATTATCCTGAGCAGATGCCTTAACCCAAGTTGAAGGGTATAATAATGTTACTCCATTTTCTGATATTTGTTGCACCTTAGTAGAATTAGCATTATCTGTATCATCACTGCCAATACAACCAGATACAGATATTACTAACAATATAGCTAAAAATCCTAAAATATATTTTTTATTCATAAAAATTAATCCTTCTTTTTTATATTATTGTGCAAAAGTTTAAAAATCTCATACTAAGTATAAACACTGCATTTGATGCGCTTCCAGAACTTGAACTGTGTTGATGTCCGCTACTACTACCACTACCACTACTACTTCCACCACCACTACCACTACCACTACTACTTCCACCACTACCGGAATCATCACTATGAGTATGTTCTTGTCCACTACCAGAACTATCAGTATAATTTAAATCTGTAGAATTATAATCTGTAGTTGATGAGGTGTAATTTGTCACATTCTGAGTTACATTCGGAACTACAACTGGAAATGCTGAATCAGATATTGATGCCTGACCAAATAGAGACATAGTATTTGCATTAAAATCAAAATTAAACACTCCAAAACCAATACCTCCTACAAACGCTACTAAAAGAGCTATTGTAGCTATTGCAATTATTACACCATTTCCTAATGATTTTCTTTGTTTTTTAGGTTTTTCATTACGCACTATGAATTTATTAATTAATTCTTGATCTTCCAATTCACTTTTACGTAAAGCTTCTTTAAGATTACTATGAGATAATCCATCATCAGATTCATTTGATTTACCTTGCATTGCCCGTATTCTACTACTTACTTCTATCTCTTCTAATCTACGATTATATTCTTTATACAAATATTCATATTTATCTTTGGAAATATTTCCTTGCCTATAATCTAGCTCTAAATTATTAAGTATTGTTACGAGCTTTTCTCTATCTTGTCTTGTTATCGTATTTCCCTCCCCTACAAATTAATTTATTATAAAAAAAAATTTGATAATAATTTCTATTAAATAATTCTTTCAATTTTTTATCTAATAAAATTAACTACAAAACTAATATATTATTCTTCATATATTGGATAAGAACCCAGTAATTTGAAAAATGAAGTTTTATTTTTAACTTTTTCTAATATATTAGATATTTTTTCTGTTAAACGATGCCCTTCAAGGTCTATGAAAAATATATAAGTTCCTAAACCAATTTTTGATGGTCTTGATTCGATTTTTGTTAAATTAATATTTTCTTGTGAAAATATTTTTAAAATTTCATATAATGCTCCTGCTTCAGCATCATTAAATAATGAAAAAGCTATGGAAGTTTTATCATTACCTGTGGGTTTATGATCTTTTTTAGAGAGTGTTACAAATCTTGTTTTGTTTGTATCATTATTCTGTATATTTTTAACTATAGGTTCTAAATTATAATATTCCGCTGCTTTTAATGATCCTATTGCTGCTGAACCTTCTAATTCCAATACTTGTTTTGAAGCTGCAGCAGTTGATAATGTGAAATGTTTGTTTACATTCATTTTTTCTAAAAAAGGTTGACATTGTGCTAATGCCTGTGAATGTGAATAAACATCAGTTATCTCTTCAATTTTGGTTCCAGGTTTTACAAGTAAATTATGATTTATCGGTATTATTATTTCATTTTCAATTTGTAAATCAAAATTATGGACTAATAAATCTAAAGTTATTGTTACTGAACCTTCGATAGAATTTTCTATAGGAACTAGACCTTTTGAACAAACATCCTCCACTATTGACTCCATTACTGATTGTATGCTACAATAAGATATTATATTATCACTTATTTTTGATACTGCTTCGTGTGAAAATGTTCCTTTAGGCCCTAAAAAAGCTATTTGTTCCATTAATCTGCTTCCTATTAAAAATTTCTATGTTATAATAATATTATTAATTTAGAAAAAATAAGTAAAAGTTCTAAATAACTACTAATTTTTAGAATTATTATATAAATATAGATTATTTTAAAAAAAAAGTTTAATTTTATTATTTTAAAAAAAGGAATAATAGAAATGTACTATTCCTTCTATTTTTAAAGACTTATAATTTAAGTACTGTGTTTAAGATATCTCTTTCTGTGATTATTCCCACTAATTCATTGTTTTTAACTACTGGTGCACCACCAATATTTTTTTCTTTGAATAATTCACATAAATCTCCTAAACGTGTTAATGGTTCAATAATTGATATGTTTGGTTGCATTATTTCAGATATTGGATTTCCTAACACATCTAAACCACTATTTGAGGTCATATTGTTATATATTTCTTTATCTCCTATGAATCTTAAAACATCAGTTGAAGTTATAATTCCTACTAATTCACTTCCTGAAACTACAGGTATTCTTCTTAAATTATTTCTAACCATTATTTTTGTTGAACTTTCTATTGGGGTTCCTGGTGTGGTTGTTATAACATCTTCAATCATTACATCTTTTACTATTTCATCTGTTAAAACCCCAGCCATAGATAATGCGAAATCTCTTTCTGTGACTATTCCAACAATATTGTGTTTTTCATTAAGAACTGGTATGGATCCTATATTTTCTTCTAGCATTTTTTCTATAGCTTCGTTTAAAGATGCTGATTGATCCATTGATACTATATCTGTAGTCATTATTGTTCTTACTGAGTCGTTGATTGCAGATAAGAAATTATCATCATGTTTTTTCTCAATTATGTTGAATTTATCTCCACCACCAAGGAAATTTAATATATCCATTGCGGTTACTATTCCTAATAATTTCCCTGATCCTGAATCTGTTACAGGTAATCTTCTGAATCCATGTTTTATCATGATTTCAGATGCTGTTTGTATTGAAGTGCTTGGAGGTATGGATAATACGTCTTTTTTAGCAAGAGCCATAATATCCCCCTCTTTTGTGTTGTTGTTTTTATCTGTATTTTTTTTGTGAATGAGTGAATCTCCACGACTTACTGGATTTTTAATATTTGATTTATTACCTTTCAATTTTATGTACACCTCGATTAATAGGAATTATAATATTTATTTTTATTCTATATTTAATATTTTATGAATTTGTGGTATAGTGTATACCCTCATATATTTACCGATAATTTCTGAGAATTTAAATAGTTTTTCATTACTATTCCAAAGATTTAACGGACTTACTGGTTGTAATACTAGTGAAAGATTATTTTCAGAAGGTATTTCTTCAGATACTCTTTTCATTATTCTTTCAACAGTATCAATATTCGTTGAGGGTAAGACAACCATCTTGCAATATAAGTTTATATTATGTTGTATTAATAATTTTAGAAATGAGATTTCTTTTTCTAAAATTTCCTCTGACCAATTATTGTCAAAGTGTTCTGGAAGTTTAATATCTACAGAAGCCCATGTTAAATCATCTATTTTATCTAATTCTTCAGGTAATGTTCCATTGGTCTCAAGTAATGATTTTAAATCTGTTTGTTTTATCACTTCGTTGATAAATTCTGCATATAACATTGGTTCTCCACCAGTAAATGATATAGCGGCCAAATCAGAAGTTTTTAATTTATTTATTTCCTCAACAACCTCTTCAACTGTCATTAATTTACCGGAATTAATAGATTTGCTATTTTCTGTATCACAATAGGAACAATTAAGATTGCAACCTGCAAATCTTATAAAAATTTGTCTTTCACCTATTAATAATCCTTCTCCTTGTATACTTGAAAATATTTCTATAATTGGTGCTTCCATAATAATAAAATCCTTAAAATTTTATAAATCTTTTTTATATAATGCTCCTTGACCTATTCCTTCATTTACACATGCAGAAATACTTTCTAAATTTGTGTAATTTTTATTTTGTAGGTCTTCTGCTAATTTTTCTGTGAAATAAATTGCAAGATCTTCAGCAGAACTTGTTTTAAGTGGCAATAACACACAATCTTCTTTTGGTATTGTGTAACCTTTGCCATTTATATGGAATTGTATTTTTTCTTCTTTTTCTAAACGTTCTATACTCTTTTCATCTTCATTTATTTCTTTAAATTCTATATATTTATTATAAATTGGGATTAATAGTCTATGGTCAAGACTTTTACATATTTTTCTCAAAGATTTTTTAACATCTTTAAAATCAACTACAAACTCAAAATCTCCTGCTCTTTCTCCTTCTATTTCAACATCAACAAAATAAGAGTGACCGTGAATATATCCACAGGATTCGTGAGTAGGTATTAGATGAGCTGATGAAAATCTTAAGTTAGCATTTATTCCATTGATTAATATTTTCATTATAATTTTCACCTTTTTTACATCGTATTAGTTTTACTAATATCTAATTCAATAGTTTTTAATTCATTAATATAATTGTTTATAAGAGTATTGACAAAATCTACAATATTTTCTTCATTAAATACTAAGTTTCCTTCTTTATTTTTAAGTTCAAAAATACCAATAGTATCCAATACATCCGGAGTTCCTTTATCTTCTATATTAAATGCGAAATGTATTTTCATAGAACTTATAGATACTGAAGCTATAGATATTGTTAATTTAGCATTATTAACATAAATATCATCGCCTTTACGAGAATATTCAATGCCATAATTAGTTAATTCTTCACAAAACATAAGTACTAACAATCTTTGTCTCATATAAGCCATTCTAATGTTTGCAGGTTGAACATCAAAAAATTCACAAATTACATTCATCATTTCATTTGATTTTATTTCCAAACCTACATCTGCAAAATCTTTCAAATTATCTGGTGTGATATTTACAGGTCCTCTCCAAGCTATGATTGAAGAACCTTTTATCCCATACTCTCTAAATGCCCATGATGGATTTATTTGACTTCCATCATATGCAAACTTTTTATTAATATAATTGTATACAATTTCCATAATATTATTAATTTATTAATTTCATAGTATTAAATAAGTTATTATATAAAATGAATTTAATATTTAATAATTCAGAAAAATAAATAATAAAAAATTAGATATTTATTAACTAAAAATTATGGAGTTTTATTGAAAATGGAGAATATTCCAAGAACACGTGATTTTATTCATACTGTGGATGATTTATTTTTTGCATCAACAAATTATCTTCATCCAGAAAATAAAATAATTTGTTTTTTAAGATATGTTCCTAATGAAAATGGGGATCGTGAATTAAATGGTGTTAAATATTCTAAAGTGGATTCTAATGAAGCTTATGAGTATTTAAGAGCTAATCATCCCGAATATTTATTTTATGATGAAGTTACTCAAGTTGAAGAGATGATGGGTGTTCCTTTAGATAAAATAAAGAAGATTATAAGGCCTCAAGATAGATTATCTGAAATAAGAGAGGAATATATTCCTAAAATTAGGAATAATGAAAATTTAAATGAGAAGGAAGAATTATATTCTAAATTAATTGATTTATCTGATTTTTTCCATTATGTTGCTGGTATTGATTATGATAATCTTGGAATTTCTGGGTCAATTTGTCCTGGATTACAGAAGAAAGGAACTTCTGATTTAGATTTTGTGGTTTATGGTCTTGAAAATCATAGAACTGCAGTTAATACTTTTAAAAAATATAAAAATAAGTCTGTTGAGATACCTGAATTAAATAAAACTGTTACATTGAATAGTATTAGTGAAGAATTCTTTGAAAAGGTTTATGCTAAACGTATTAAAGATGATAGTTTGAGTAAGGAAGAGTTTGTATGGTATGAAGATAGAAAAAGTAATCGTGGACTTATTGAAAATGTTTTGTTTGATATTTTAGCTACTAAAGCTTATGATGAAATAAATGGACATTATGGTGATACTGTTTATGAACCATTAGGTAAAACTACTATTAAATGTACTATTACTAATGCTTTAGAATCTTTTGATAATCCTGCTGTGTATGAGATTAGTAATATGGTGTATGTTGATGGTGTTGAATATCCAATTACTGAGCTTGCTAGTTTTACTCATACTTATGCTGGTGAAGTTTTAGAGGGTGAGGAAGTTGTTGCTAGAGGTAAGGTTGAAAAGGTTATTAAAGAGGATAAATCCTATTATCGTATTGTTGTTGGAACAACAAGAGAGTCTTTAAATGAGTTTATTAAATTAGATGAGAGTCCTGTTTAATTTCTCTTTTTTATATTTTTTTTGTACCTAATTTGTTTATATCAAATACAGCTGTATTTGCAACTGCCATAACTGCCATTACTCCAGCTTGTATTGGGTCTGTTACAACTAAATCTGCTTCTTTTGATGCGCTTCCAACCATATTTAAAGTTAATATTAGTAAATCTGGGTGTTCTTTTTTAACATTTTTTATTGCATTTGTGATTTCTCCACCCATTATGGATCCTGCTAATACTAATGCTTTAACACGTGGCAGTAGTGATAATGCATCTACTGCTTCAGCTATGTCTTTTTCACCTACTAATGGTATTGTATCTACACTTATTCTTTCTCCACGAATGTTATGTCTATCTGCTTCAGTGATGGCCCCTAGTGCTACTTGTGATACTTGTGCTCCTCCACCAAATATTAGCACACGTTTTCCGTAAATATCATTTAATGACCCTCTTATAGAAACATTTGTAACACTTGGAGATTTTTTTAATTCATCTATTAATGCATCAATATTATCAACATCTTCTAAATTTACATTAACTGAACCTATATTGTTTTTTCCAATATATAGATGAACATATAGAATATTTATCCCTTGTGAGGAGAATATTTCAGTTATTTCGTCGAGCACTCCTTTTTTTTCAACTGTTTCTATTGTTAGGAAAACATTTGTCATAATAAATAAACCTTTATTTTTTTTATTCTTCCAATGCCATTCTAGCTCTTTTATACATTACTAGGTAGTTATCTTCTGCTTTAACTGGAATAATATCTAGTCCTAGTTTTTCATGCTCTTCAATCCATGATTCTTCAAATACTGGAACTTCTATTTTTATAAAATCATCTGTTTTATTAACAACTATAAGATTTCTGTAAGGGAATGTTTGTTCAACAATATATCCCCCTAAGCTTAGCATATGATGTGGTCTCATAACAAATTTCATAGTAAATAAACATCCTCCTTTTATATTAAAAATAAACTAATTATAATTCCTAAAACGCCTAGTAAAGAACTTACTATTACAACTGGATAGAATTGTCTAAATGTGAAAACTGGAGAAAATGCTCCTAGTATTCCTGATAATATTGGGAAAATAAATGATGCTATTAATACGATTATTATTCCCCAAGATAGTATGTTTAGTGGTAATCCTAAGTATAATACACAGAATAGACTGGATAGTGTGAACATTAATAATCCTTTATTTAAGTATATTAATGCTCTGGATTCAGAGGAGTATTCCATGTATGGGCCTTCTATTACATCTGCTTTTGCTTTTAATATATTGAATGGATAATCATTTAATAATATAATATATCCTATTAAGAATACTATTGTTCCTATTATTCCTGCAACTGTGAATAAAAATGGTCCGTGTAGTTGTTGGGTTCTTACAATATCTGTTAAGTATATGCTTTTAGCTAATATTACAGGTATGAATAATGATAAGTATAGTGGGAATGATCCGAATATTATTAGTCTTAAAGATCTATTTGAACTTAAATCTTCCATAAAACTAACATTGGTATCTGGTCTTTTTGATCCTTTGATTTTATCATGAAATGGCATGTTTCCAGACATAACTGATTTTGAAAGTGATCCCATTAGTACATATGATATTTCTTCTACTTTTAAAAATCCAACTATTGCTATTATACTTGCAAAGCCTAGAAATGCATAGTTTTCTGGAGTTAAGGTTAATAATATTAATATTATTACTATTAAGCATATTATAGGTAGTGCTTTGTATAATCCAGGGCTTGGAGATTTAACATCTGTGTCTTTTTTAAATAGGAATTTAAATATTGAAAATAGTCCTGGACTTAATATATTTGGCCCTACTCTTTGTTGTATTCTTGCATGAATGTATTTTCTCTCAAATCCTGGTAAAATTGATCCTATGATTACTGCAACTAGTATTGTTACTATTACTGCTAGTATTGGATATAATGCTGTAATGTAGGACATTTATCTAACACTCCTTTTATCTTTATCAAGATGTATTATTTCAACTGCTCTATCTGTACATGTGAAACATGGGTCAGATTGAACTATACAAAGTTGACCATCTGTTATAGAGTCTCCTATACATGAGTATTGCATGGCCCCTATATTTGCTAGTGATGGTGTTCTTATTATTGAGCTTCTTACTCTTCCATCTTCAATAGCATATGAATGGTATAATCTTCCTCTTGGAACTTCTATATATGATTTTATAATGTCGGTGTCATACATTTCCCAGTTTCTGTTTGTGATTGGTCCTTCTGGAAGGTTTTTCATTGCTTGTCTTATTATTTTTATTGATTCGAATGATTCTAATACTCTCATTAATAAGTTTGATTTTACATCTCCGTCATTTTGTGTTATTAGTTCAAAGTCGAAGTTGTCGTATTCATACATTTTAAATCTATAGTCGTATGGTATTCCTGTTGCTCTTATACATGGTCCTGTTACATCTAGTTTTAGTGCTTGTTTTTGTGGTAGAACTCCTATTCCAGTTATTCTTGACATTATCATTTCGTCATGTGTGAATCTGTCTGCAAAATCTGTTAGTGCTTGTTCTGTTTTGTTTAATCCTTCTTTAATTCTGTTTAAACGATTTTCATCTAATTCACATCTTGGACGTACTCCTCCAATTATTGAACAACCGTATTGAACTCTGTTTCCTCCAATCATGTTTAATAATTCCATGATTGTTTCTCTCATATAGAATATTCTCATGGAAAATGTTTCATGCCCTAATACTTCGCAACCATGAGCTAAATAAAGAAAATGACTATGTAATCTTTCTAATTCTCCAACTATAACTCTTATATATACTGCTCTTTCTGGAACTTCCACATTTAATCCTTTTTCTGCAGTTCTAACTGAATTCCATACATGTGAGTTAGAACATATCCCGCAAACTTTTTCAGTTAAAGCATTTGCTTTTTCTACAGGTAATCCTTCCATTATTCGTTCTATTCCTCTGTGATTAACTCCAACTGTTATTTCCGCGTCTTTAATTATTTCATCTTCTACGAAAAATCTTACACGGTATGGTTCTAAAGCTGCTGGATGAACTGTTCCCATTTGAATTTCAGTTTCTATTATTTCATCCTTTTTAGCTTTTTTCTCTTCCATTATCACACCTTCCTCTTATAAAAATCATGAATTATTATAATCGTTAATCTGCATTTATTAAACTTGGTAAAGCTGAAACAACAGCAGATATAATGTCTTGTGGTCTACATGCACATCCAGGTACTTTTGCATCAACTGGAATAACATTATCAACTGGTCCTTCAATTTCTTCAGAAGGTATATCTCCATGAATATTTTTATATACTCCTCCCATAAGAGCACAACTCCCTGCTGCTACAACTAATTTTGGATCTGGAATTGATGCATAAATTTCTTCTAAAGGTTTTTTATTATCATATGTTACTGGTCCTGTAACTACAAGTATATCAGCTTCACGTGGATTCCATGTTAAAAACACATTATATTGTTCTAAATCAAATTTTGGAGATAAAACAGCATTAACTATTTCTATATCACAACCATTACATCCACCAGTATAAACTAACATAATATGGATTGATTTAGATCTTGAAAATGATTTTAAACCCATTTATATCTCCTCGTCATTATTATTCTTTTTTAAATATTCAACCATATTTGTATCTGTCATATATTGAGTTACAAATGCAATTTTATCTTCAGGAATTTTATATGGTTTTTTAACAATCCTATCTTTACTTTCACCATAATCTCCAACATCATTTGGATGAATAGAACCTGGTTCTTCATATAATGCATAAATTGGACAGAAATCATGACACCAATAACAGACCACACATTTTTCAGATGATAATTCAGGAACTTCTTTAACAATCCATCCATCATCAAGTTCTACTGGATTTTGTAAAGGTTTCATAGTAATTGCATTTGTTGGGCATACATTTGCACAACCACCACAACCAATACAAGTACGAGATACCTTATCTGTTGGTTTAATTTGACCTGACACGATTTTATTTTTTAAATCCATATCAGTTACTCTATTTGAAGCAAATAAAATCTTTTTGAAGTTATCATATATTCCTTCTAAAAATATTTTAAGTAAATTTTTCATTTTTCTCAAACACCTTGTATTGGATTAAATTGCTTTTTTAAATTTTCGCTCAAAAATAAAAGCATTTGCTGGACATATATTCTTACATGCCCCACAATAAATACATTTTTCTTCATTAACGGAAAATTTATTGTCTTGATTTAGTATTGCATCTTCTGGACATATTCCATAACACATTCCACAACTAACACATAAATTATCATCAATCATATTAAATCCAGATGAAATTTCTTTTTTAACTGTGGTTCTTTTTGGTATTACATCTTTAGGACAATGAATTGCACATGTTTCACACATAATACACTTGTCAAGGTCAACATCAATATTACCTCTTTTAAGAGTTATTGCATCTTTAGGACATAATTCCACACAAATTCCACAAGATATACATCCTTCTTCTATTTGACCATCCCATTTAACAATTTTAGTTTTACGGGCATCATTTTGACATACTTGATAACATTTTCCGCAAGATACACAGTATCCCTTAAGTTTAGAATCATCAGATTCTTTTAATGTGGAAACTGGACAGTTTTCAATAATATTTAAATGATTATTTGAATTGTCTTTTTGAGGATCATAACGTATTTTACCATCCATTCTTTTTAATGAACTATCATAGTTATCTGCACATAATCCACAATTTAAGCAAGATATTATTGAGCCTGTAATTTCTTCATTTGTTTTATTAATTGTTAATCTAAACTCTTCAATATTTATTGCATTGTGTGGACATTCATTAACACATTGTAAACATAAGCTACATTTATCATGGTTAATTGTGGAGTTTTCAATAGCGCCTGTAGGACACACATCTTCACAAATATTACAGCCTGTACATATTCTTTCTTGTTCAATTTTAACCTCTATAGCATTTGTTGGACAGTAATATTCACATCTTCCACATAATGTGCATTTTTCATAATCGGTATCTAAACATTGTCTTTTAGCTATTTTTTCAGTGCTTTTTTTGTTAACTGGAATTTTTACATTTGATATTTTTGGCATTGTTGCTTTTAAACTGTTTAAGAACTTTGTTTGATTGCTTTCAACAATATTTGATGAATCAACTCTGTATTCGCAAATATCTTCACAAAGTCCGCACATAGAACATATTCCTTTAACAATTCCATTTTCAATGTGTATACTATCTATTGGACATGAATGTTCACATATTCCACAGCCATTACATTTAGCTTTATCAACAACAAATCCACCATAACTATTTTTGAATATTGCATTGTTAGGACATACATCATGACATATTCCACATGTAATACAGCTAAAAGATTTACCTTTAATTAATCTAATGGCATCTGTTGGGCATACATTTATACACTCCGCTCGACCCACACAATCATTTGTTGTTATATACATGATTTTTTTACTTCCTTTTTTTTATCATCTAAAATAATTAATTTTTATTCTTTTTTTCTACCTATTGAATATTAAATTTCCCAATATTAAACCTATAAATGCTGATATGAAACCAGTTGCCATTGGTAAATCATTATAATATGGGAATTGGCCTAATTGCCATGCTATTAAAACTATGAATAAGAGTAATAGGATTATAGATGCAACTGTTAAGTTTATATTTAGTTTACTGTTTGTTTTAAATCT
>CAZJLS010000007.1:0-40570 GCA_964547125.1 uncultured Methanobacteriaceae archaeon
AATTCGTATGGGATGAACTAAACAATGTTAAAAAAATGTTCAACATCTTATGGAATGTATATGTATTCTCAACAACATACATGGCACTAGATAACTTCAACCCAGAAGAATCAAAAAACAACTTAAGCTTAAGAGAAGAAGACAAATGGATAATATCACGTGTAAACACATTATCCAAAGAAGTAGGAGAAGACATAAACAACCTACAATTCCACCAAGCAACAAGAAAAATCAATAACTTCATACTCGAAGACTTAAGCAGATGGTATGTTAGATTAATAAGAGGAAGAACATGGGTTGAAAGTAACGATCCAGATAAACTAGGAGCATATTATGCACTATACACAGCACTTGAAATACTAACAAGAGTAATGGCACCAATAACACCACACTTAAGTGAAGAAATATATCAAAACATAGTTGTAGATGTAAAACAAGATGCACCTGAAAGTATACATATGTTAGACTGGCAATCAGATGATGAAGCAATAAACCCAGAACTTGAAGAAATGATGGACTCAGTAAGGGACATAATAGAAGCAAGTGTAAAAGCAAGGGATGTTGCAAAATACAAACTAAGATGGCCAACAAACGATATAACAGTAGTATCACAAGATGAAAATATCTTAAATAGTGCAAAAGAATTAGAAGAAATCATAAAAGACCAAGCAAATACTAAAAACGTGATACTTGCAAGTGAATTTGAAAACCTATCATTTATAGCAAAACCAAACCTAAAAATATTAGGACCAAAACTCAAAGGAGACATAGGAATAGTTAAAAAACACTTCCAAAACACTGATGGAAACAAAATAAAAGAAGAATTAGAACAAAACCAAGAATACACAATAACATCAGATTCTAAAGAAATAACACTCAACACAGAAGAAATACTATTCGACACAGAACTCCCAGATGACTTTGTAAGCTCAGAATTCAAAGGAGGAAATGTATTCGTAAACACAAAAATGACTCCAGAAATACTATCAGAAGCAATGTCAAGAGAAGTAATAAGAAGAATACAAGACATGAGAAAAGATATGGACTTAGATGTTGAAAGTATGATAGGTGTAATGATACAATCAGAACCAGAATTCGCAACACTACTTAAAAAACAAGCAGACTTAATAAGTAACGAAGTAAGAGCAAAATCACTAATATTCTTCCAAGAAAGCAACGAACATGTATGTGCATGTGACGAAGAAGAACCTAGAAATGATGAATACACTAAAAAATGGAAAATAGAAGACGAAGAAATAACAATATCTGTAGTTAACATGGATAAATAAAAAAAATTAAAGGGTGTAGAAAAAAATGGCTTTAGAAGACTCTGAAGTAAAATACATTAAAGGAATATTAAAAAGAGATATGAACACACTAGAAGAAGGAATGCTTGAAGTAATGTTCTCCGAGCACTGTTCATATAAAAGTAGCAGACCAATACTAGGATTATTCCCTACCGAAGGTGAAAACATCATACTAGGACCTGGAGACGATGCAGGAATAGTATCAATAACAGACAAACTAGCATTAGCAGTAGGTATGGAAAGTCACAACCATCCATCAGCAGTAGAACCATACGGTGGAGCAGGAACAGGAATAGGAGGAATATTAAGAGACATAATATCTATGGGAGCAAAACCAATAGCACTCCTAGACTCTATAAGATTCGGACCATTAGAAAATGATCAAAAATCAAGATATCTATTCGAATATGTAGTAAAAGGAATATCAGACTATGGAAACCGTGTAGGAGTTCCTACCGTAGGTGGAGAAATAGAATTCGACGAATCATACAAAACCAACCCACTAGTAAACGTATTCTGTGCAGGACTCGTTGAAAAAGACAAAATCGTATATGGAATAGCACCAAACCCAGGAGATGTATTCTTCTTAATGGGAGGAAGCACAGGAAGAGACGGAATACACGGAGTAACATTTGCATCAGAAGAATTAACATCCGATTCAGAAACCGAAGACAGACCAGCAGTACAAGTAGCAGACCCATTCACCAAAAAAAGAGTAATGGAAGCATCTTATGAAATATTAGAAAAATTAGATGTATCCGGAGTTAAAGACCTAGGCGGAGGAGGACTAACCTGCTGTATATCAGAATTAGCAGACAGTTCCAATAACGGAGCAATAGTAAACCTAAACAAAATACCACTACGTGAAACAGGAATGACACCATACGAAATAATGCTATCAGAATCACAAGAACGTATGATATTTGTCATAAAACCAGAAGACGTGGAAAAAGCAACAGAAATATGTAACAAACACGAAATAATCTCCGCAGTCATAGGAGAAGTAACTGATGGAAACAACATGGTAATCATAGATGACAATCTACCAGAAGACGAACAAGAAATAGCAAACCTCCCAACAGTCTTACTTGCAGACCCACCTTCAATAGACCGTGAATTAAAAGAACCAGAACCAATAAAACAAGAAATCAACATAGAAGACCCAGAACTATCAAAATCACTACTACAAATACTATCATCACCAAACATAGCAAGTAAAAAATGGGTTTACCGTCAATACGACCATGAAGTTCAATTAAGAACAGTTGTTAAACCAGGAGACGATGGAGCAGTACTAAAAGTTGACGATGAAACTGCAGTAGTACTATCCTCAGATTCTAACGGTATCTTCACTAAATTATCACCATACGATGGAGGAGCAGGATCAGTTGCAGAATCAATAAGAAATGTTGTATCAATGGGAGCAAAACCATATGCAATTGTGGACTGTTTAAACTTCGGAAACCCAGAAAACCCAGAAGTACTATGGCAATTCAAAGAATGTATTAAAGGAATGTCGGACATTGCAGAAAAATTCGAAGCACCAGTAATAAGTGGAAATGTTAGCTTCTACAATGAAATGGAAGGAGTAACAATAAACCCAACACCAGCAGTTGGAGTTATAGGTGTGGAAAAACTAGAAAACATCAGAACAATGAACTTCAAAAACACCTCAGACAAAATAATCATAATAGGTGAAACATTAAACGAAATAGAAGGTTCAGAATACCACAGAACAATACATAACATAGAAGCTGGAAATCCACCACTTGCAAGAATAGACAATGAATTTGATAATGCAAATACTATACTAAAATTAATAGAAGAAGATAAAGAAAACAACATAACAGCTGTTCATGACTGCTCACAAGGTGGAATACTACTCGCACTAGCTGAAATGTGCATATCAGGAAACAAAGGATGTGCAATTGATACTTCAAAAATCCCAACAGAAGAAAATATCAGTCTTAATAATTTATTATACTCAGAATCTAACGGACGATACATAATAACAGTTAAAGAAGATGCACTAGAAGATACTTTATCTAAAATTAATGTTGCCTGTGCATGTATCGGTGAAGTTAAAGGGGATAAATTAAACATTGCAGATATTGACTTAAGTGTTGAAGAGTTAAAAGACGCATATACTGGAGTATTAGAACAATACATGTCCTAAAAAAAATTTAAATCTTTTTAAGGAGTTACAATGTTATGGCATTTATATCAAAACTAATACCATTAAATGAAGCATTAAATAATGTGGATTCTCATCAAAAATATACTGATACTGAGAGAATAAACATTAACGAAGCTCATAATAGGGTTTTAGCAGAAGATATTAAATCATATCATAATTCTCCACCATTTGATAAATCTGCTATGGACGGGTATGCACTTATAGCTGAAAATACTTTTGGTGCATCAAATAATATTTATAAAACTTTTAAAATTCTAGATTATGTGGGAGCAGGAAATTTCTCTAAAAAAACAGTAAGTGACGGAGAAGCAATAAAAATAGCTACTGGTGCACCAATACCTAAAGGAGCTAATGCTGTTATAATGGAAGAGTTTACAAGTTCTAAAGATGATATTTTAGAGATACATTCTCAAGTAACACCATATGAAAATATATCTCCTTGTGGTGAGGATTTTAAAAAAGGAGATCTTATTTTATCTAAAAAAACATTTATACGTTCTCAAGAATTAGGTTTAATAGCTCAAGCAGGATACGATACAGTTGAAGTTTATAAAAAACCTAAAGTTAAATTAATCATCACAGGTAATGAATTAGTTAACCCTACAAAGGAATTAAATCCTGCTAAAATTATTAATTCTAATCAATATACTATAAAATCTTTAATTGAAAGTGCTGGTGCTAATGTTACTTTAATTCATATGGAAGATGATTTTGAAAAGGTTAAACAAGAATTATTAGAATCTTCTAAGGAATATGATCTTATTATAACAACTGGGGGTACTGCAATTAGTAAAGGTGATATTGTAGTTGATGCTGTGGAATCTGTAGGTGAAGTACTTTTCCATGGTGTTGCATTAAGACCTGGTAGACCTGTAGGTTGTGGAATTATTAATGAAACTATGGTTTTCATGTTATCTGGTCAGCCTGTTGCCGCTATGACTCAATTTGATATTTTTGCTAGAAGATATTTAATTAATATGCAAGGTGTTGATTTTAAACCTGAAATTGTTTCAAGAAAATCTGTGATGAAAATACCTTCAAAACTTGGAAGAACAGATTTTATAAGAACATATTCAGATGATACTCATGCTAAACATGTTTTAAATCGTGGTTCTGGTATTATACGTTCTATGGTTGAGGCTAATAGTTATATTATTATTGATGAAAATGATGAGGGAGTTTTAAAAGACGGTACTGTTAAGGTTTTGTTTTTTAATACATTAGTTTGGGGTAAATATTAGGTGTGGGTATTATGAATGGTATTTGGTATTATGTTATTGCTTTTGTTTTGATTTGGATTGTTGCTTTAGTTTTTAAGAAACAGTTAACTGAACGTAATGTTGAGGTTAATTTCCCAGTTCTTATGTGGAAAACTCAAAGACTTAGAGGTTTTATTGATAGAATTGCTAAGAGAAGTCCTCGTTTTTGGAGATGGTATATGAATGTGGGGATTGTGGTTTGTTTTGGTTTTATGATTTTTATGACTGTTGCTTTGCTTTATTCTCTTCAGTTTATTACTAGTTCACCTGCTGTGGGTTTGGTGATTCCAGGGGTTGATGTTCCTGGTTCTCCGATTTTTGTTCCATTTGTTTATGGTATTATTGGTTTAGCTACGGTTTTAATTGTTCATGAGTTTTCTCATGGTATTTTGGCTCGTGTTGAGAATGTTAGTATTAAGTCTATTGGTCTTTTATTGTTTGCTATAATTCCTGGTGCTTTTGTTGAGCCAGATGAGGATGAGATTAAAACTATTTCTAGAGCTGGTAAGTTACGTATTTATGGTGCTGGATCTATGGCTAATTTGGTGCTTGCATTAGTTGCATTTATTATTATGTTAGTTTTATCTTCTGCTTTTGTGCCTATGGTTTTTCATGAGGATGGTGTTAGTATTGATAGGGTTGTGCCTGATTCTCCAGCTGATGGTGTTTTAAAATCTGGAATGATTGTTGAGTCTATTAATAATATGAGTGTGGATTCTTCTAATTCTTATGTTGATGCTATTCATACTCTTAAGCCTAATTCGACGATTGTTATGGTTACAAATCAGGGTACTTTTTCTTTTAATTTAAGTGAGAATCCGAATAATAAGAGTTTAGGTTATATGGGTATTCAGGCCACTAAGCATTATGCTGTTAATCCTGGTTGGAGTTTTGGTTTGGATGGTGTTTTGTATGGTGTTTTTCCTGCTATTCAGTTGTTTATGTGGATTTTTTTCTTGAATTTTGGTATTGGTACATTTAATTTGTTGCCTATGAAACCTTTGGATGGTGGGTTAATGTTAGAGGAGCTTTTAAGTTATAAGATTAGTGAGTCTAAGGTTAATATTATTGTTAAAGTTTGTTCTGTTGTGATTTTGTTTGTTATTTTGTTAAGTCTTTTTGCAGGTTTTGCATTAAGTTGGATTTAATATACATCTTGCACTTTTAAAAATAGATTTTAAGATAATAATTACATTATTTTAAATATAAGTTTCATTATTTTAGTAATTATTAAGATAAGTATTAAAATTATTGACTATTATTTTATTTATTTTCAATCTATTATTTCTTTGAAAAATCAATAGTAAAAAAAGGTAAAAAAAAAGTAAAAGTTAAAAAAATTAATTAACTTTATAAATTGTATCTTTCTTTAATTCCTTCTAAGATTCTGGAATGACGTCCTTCATCTTTAGAACTTTCACGGAAGAAATCAGCAGCATCTTCAATACCAGCTTCAGCTGCTTTTTCAGAAGCTTCTCTTTTTTCAACATTTGCTGCTAACTCACCTTCAAGCATCATATCAATATTTTCACTTAAAGTTGGTTTAATTACACCATTCATTTCAGCAAATCTTGCAGCATGTTCAGCTTCTTCAAATGCTAATCTTTTAAATACTTCAGCTAATTCTCCATAACCTTCAGTAGATGCTTGTCTAGCCATAGCCATGTAAATACCTACTTCTTGGGTTTCACCATTAAAATTAGCTGCAACAACTTTTTCTACTGGAGTTCCTGCAGTAACTCCGACTTTTCTTTCGTATTCTGCCATAATTTAATGTCCTCCTAAATTACATTATAATATACTAAATATTTTGTTTCCAATAATATAAATAAATTTTTCATAAAAAATTAGAAAAATAATTATATATTACAATTCTAATTTTTTAGCCTCTTTAACTAATTTAACACCTAAATCATAAGCTTCAATTTTTTCTTCCTCAGTAGGAACATACATAATTTCATCAGTATCTATAACATCAAATCCTGAATCAGTTAAATACTCAGCAATAATATTTGGTGAACCACCTTTTCCACCCATAGATCCAAAAGTAACAGCAGGTCTTTTAAAACCAGTACGATTAAAGTGTAAACCTTTAAGATAGAATAATAAATCACCAATACTAGGGAATGGGAAATCATTAATACTAGGAGCACCAAAAGCAACAGCTTTACTAGTTAAAATACTTTTCACAATTTCACTTCTCTCATCCTCATGCAAAAAGAACATTTCAACATCATAACCTTCACTTATAGCACCTTCAGCAATTTCATGAGCCATAGTCTGAGTTGAATAATGCATAGTATCATAAACAATAGTAATCTTATCTTCTGCTAATTTTCCTGTAGCCCAACCACTATAAGCATTAATAATCTTCATAGGATCAGTCCAAATCTGACCATGAGAAGGAGCAATAGTCTTAACTTTATCTAATAAACCTAACTCAATAATCTCATCAAACTTATTAAGAACCTTCTTAGATAAAGGAGTTATAAGATTAGCATAAAACTTCGCAGCACCATCCATAAGCACTTCTTCAGAAATATCAGTATCAAAACGCTTAGTATAACATAAATGCTGTCCAAAAGCATCATTAGGGAATAAAATACCATCCTCAACCAATAAAGTAAACATACTATCAGGCCAATGCAATAAAAATGCATCTAAAAATGCGAAACTACGACCACCTAAATCAAGACTATCACCAGTTCCAACAACTTGGAAATCCAAACCTTTCAATTTAGGATAATGTTTCTCTAAACCACCAACAGCAATTTTACTACAATATATAGGAGCATCAGGGAATCTCTTGTGTAAATCCACTAAAACTCCACTATGGTCCTTTTCAACATGGTTCTGTATAATATAATCAACCTTAACAGGCTTACCTTCTTGCTTAAAAGCATCATCAATACGAGCCATAATCTCTTCAGTCTTACCAGGATAAGCATTATCAATAATCGCAGTCTTATCCTCACCAAATACAAGATACGCATTATAAGTAGTACCATTCAAAGTATAACCATGATAAGATCTAATATCCCAGTCAAGTACTCCAATCCAGTACACACCATCTGCTATTTTCTGTGCATTAGCTTTCATATTTCATTTCTCCTAAAATAATAATTTAGATTAAATAAGGTAATCTAAAAAAACCTTTTTAATTACTAGTTTTTATACTTCACTAATAAAAGTCTTTATACATAAAAATGAGATTTATTTTTTTAGGATACTTTTATAAATGATAATAGAATATTATTAAATAATAATAATTATTGTGGTGATTGTAATGAGCATGGAGAATAAATATTAAATCTACAAGTCAATATAATATAATAAAAAATTATTAATTTAATTAAATAAAGCACATAAACATTATAAAACCAAAAATGTGCACTGTTTAAACCTACCTATTTCTAAAATATCATCTAAAAACAAATATTAATTTTTTTCAAAAAAATAATACTAAACAATGGGGGATTAAATATGAAAGGTAAGGATAAATGTGAAATTCTTAGTGAGATTAGGGAGAAAATTGCTGAAGAGAATGGTATAGGGTTTGAAGTTATTGATTGTGATTTTGAGGGGGATTGTCAGGGAACTTGTCCTAAATGTGAAGCTGAAATAGAATATCTTGAAAAAGAGCTTAATAAAAAATTAGAAAATGGTGAAGAAGTTAAAATTAAAAATATAATAGAATCAAAAAATAAACGAGAAGAAGAATATGATGATTATGATTCTAATATAATGAAGGGGGGTATTTCTCCACCAGATATTGATGAGGAATGTTTTAGAACATTGGGCATAATATCTAGAGATTTTCCTGAAGATGAAACTCCCAAAAAAATAGAATCTCAAAATAATGGGATAATAGCCCGTTTAAAAAGAATTTTTAATTCAAAATAAATTATTATAATTTTTCAAATTTAATAAAAAGGAGGTTGTGAAAATGAAAGGTAAGGATAAATGTGAAATTCTTAGTGAGATTAGGGAGAAAATTGCTGAAGAGAATGGTATAGGGTTTGAAGTTATTGATTGTGATTTTGAGGGGGATTGTCAGGGAACTTGTCCTAAATGTGAAGCTGAAATAGAATATCTTGAAAAAGAAATTAATAAAAAAAGAAAAAATGGTGAAAAAGTTAAAATTAAAAACATAATAGAATCAAAAGGTAAATGTGAGGAGGAATATGATGAGGGTAATGATTCATGTTACACTTTAGGATATTGGGAGGATTTTGATGATGATGACGAGGAAGAAGAGCCTGCATCTAGGTTAGGAGGATTATTATTTGGGTAATGGTAAAATTTAAATCATTGAACTGGTTTTTGAATAGATTAAAAAAATTCAACATAAAATAAACATGAAAAATAGGATTAATATTTTAAGTATTAGTAAAATAAGAGCCTACACTGATGGTGATAATGTATCAACATTAGTTGCATCTAAAGGTTGTAATTTAAGATGTGCTTATTGTATTAATCCTGAATCATGGGATGAAACTAGAGAAGATAGGTATTTAACAGTTGAAGAATTATATAATGAAGTTAAAATTTATAATTTGTATTATTTAGCAACTGGAGGGGGTTTAATATTTGGAGGAGGAGAACCTCTAATATATCATGATTTTATCAAAGAATTTATTGAAAAATATAAAGACACGGGATGGAAATTCATATTAGAAACATCTCTATCAACAAATAAGAAAAATTTAGAAAATATAATTGATTATATTGATTATTATATTATAGATACAAAAGATATGAATAAACAGAGATATGAAGCATACACGAGAGGAAATTATGACTTATTTATAGAAAATCTCACTTATCTTCTTGGAACTGTTGGAGAAGAAAAAATTGAATTAAGAGTTCCAAAAATTCATGGTTTACATAAATCAAATGAATATGAAGATAATTATAATTCACTTAAAAATATGGGATTTAATAATATTCATGTTTTTAAATATATGGACCCAGAAAATTTTAAAAAAATATCAGATAAAGCATTTTTAAATAAAAAAAGTTTTATTGAAAAATATACGGATTTTAAATCTTCTTCATTCTAATTTAAAATTCTTTATTTTAATATAATTTAATGCAAATTTATATAAATATCTTAAAATAAAAAATTATATGAAAATTTTTGAAAAAAATTCTAAACTGAGGATTAGTAAAAAAATGCAAGAAAATATGAATTTCGAAGATAAACCATTACCGGTTCAAATATTCTCAGATGATGGTAAAAACAGAATAAATGTTGTTAAAAGTCCAGTAAAACTATCTATTTTATCAATGCTTCTTAACAATGAAATGGAATTCGATGAAATAGTTCAAAATACTGGAAAATCCAAATCAACAATATCCGCACATCTTAAAGACTTAAGAGAAGATGGTCTTGTATCATATAAACCAAACCCTGAGGATAATAGGAAAAAAATCTTCTATGTAGACTCTAGAAAAATAGGGGAAATAAAAAGTTCTGACTATGCAGAAATAGAAGAAATAAAAGCAAACTTCCTAGTTGAAAACATATTAAAAGAAGAAGATTTCAAATTCTCATTCTTACTATTCCACACACTTAGATCAAAACTCATACAAGAAGGATTCAATATAGACCCATTACTACTTGATACTGGAAGACAATTAGGCAGTGCACTATACGAACAATTAAAAGATGAAGATAGGGAAAAATTTGCAGAAAATATAATAAACTTTTGGCAGGATAATGGTCTTGGAAAATTATCAATAGACTTTGGTGAAATAATCGAAATAATAAATGTAGATTGTTTTGAATGTGGATTACTTCCAAAAGTAGGTAAACCAGTATGCTTTTTAGATGCAGGAATAATAGAATCATTACTAGCAAAACATTTAAACAAAAAAGTTAATGTAACAGAAGTAATGTGTTATACAATGGGTGATGACTGCTGTAAATTCCTAGTTGAACCAGCAAAATAAAAAAAGATGAAAAAAAATTAAAATTATTTTTTAAATTTAATTAATGTAGTAGTTAAATAAGGCTTATCTTTACTAAAACCTTCAATAACACGCTCATTTTCCATACTACAATTTTCAATAGAATAAATTTCTTTCTCACAATCTTTAGATGAGATAATACTTTCTAATTCTTCACTATTGCGGGATGGTTTCATTAAAACAATAGAATCTCCATCACTAATAATACGTTCAATACGTTCATCAATTTTTGGAACAATAGTTAAAACCTGATTTTTTTCAACTAAAGGTTTACCAATACTAGATGCAACCGCAGTAGAAGCAGTGATACCTGGAACCATCTCAACATCATAATCTCCAGATAATCTATCAAGAACATAAGAAAAAGTAGAGAAAATAGCTGGATCACCTAAAGTTATAAAAGCAACATCCACTCCATTATCTAAATATTTACTAATACTATCTGCTGCATCATCCCAATGTTTTTCTAATGTAGTTTTATCTTCAACCATAGGAAAAACAGGATCTAAAACTTCATAATCATCCCCACGATTTTCAATAATAGGTTTAACGATAGATAATGCAATACTATCTTTACCTTCAGAAGAACGAGGAGAACAAATAACAGGAACCTTTTTTAAAATTTTACAAGCTTTAATAGTTAATAATTCAGTATCTCCAGGGCCAACTCCAATCCCGAATAATTTTCCTTTACTCATTATAAAATCACATCAAATAAAAATTATATTAAAAAATTTACTATTTTTTATATATTATCAAATCTAATAAATAATAATTATGTCTAAATCTATTTTTTGTTCAGAATGCGGAATGCTAAAAGAAAACTGCACATGTGGAAAATATAAAAACACAAACACATCTAAAAAAGAAAAAAAATCCACAAAAACTAGTTTATACTCATTCAACAAAAAAAGCACTGAAAATACTGAAATACCAGAAGTATACTCTTTAGAAGAAAACTCACTATCAACAGAAGAAATACTTAATTTAAAACACAATTACTCATATATAAGGGAAGAAATACTAGAAAACTTCCCATTTCCAAATCCACGTGAAGGACAATTAGAAATAATCGAAGATATAGAAGACGCAATAAGTAAAGGATTTAAATACATAATACTAGAAGCAGGAACAGGAACAGGAAAATCAGCAGTAGCAACAACACTAGCAAGAATGTATGATTCAGCATACATCTTAACAATGACAAAACAACTGCAAAGTCAATACCAAAACGAATTCCACTTCCCACTAGTTAAAGGAAGAAACAACTTCACATGCCTAAACAATTTAGAGATGACCTGTGATATGGGAACATGTAAAACATCACCAAAATCATCAAAATTCATATGCCCATATGGAATAGCTAAAAACCCAACACTAAACTCAGAAGAAGCATTCGAAGACTCATGGGGAGGAGCACTATTCTACCAATCAGACAACCACTGCCACTACTGGCAACAAAAAGCAAACGCAATAAACTCACAAATAACCCTAATGAACTATGACTATGCAATACTAGAATTAAACTATGTAAAACACTTCAGTCCAAGAAGCCTACTAATACTAGACGAAGCACACAACATAGAAAACAAACTAATGAAAATACTGGAAGTTAACCTATACAACAAAAGACTGGAAAAAGACATACAAAAAGTAATAAGCCCAAAAACAATACACAGTGGAGAAATAGAAGACTGGATAATGGAAATAGAAGCAATATACGATGCATATGATGATATTGAACTTAAAGACTTAGCAATAAACAAAGCAGACAGAATAAAATCAACCTTATTCAAACTAAAAAACCTAAAAAATAATCTAAAAAATGAACCAAAAAATTGGGTAATAGATCCAAGCGAAGAAGGAGTATCATTCAAACCACTAAAAGTCAACCATTATGCAAAGGATTACCTATTCCAATATGGAGACGTAATAATATTTTTAAGTGCAACAATACTATCACATAAAATGTTTGCAAAATGGTTAGGCCTAAATCAAAACGAAGTATACCACATCAAAGTAGACAGTCCATTTGCAATAGAAAACAGACCAATATACCTAGATTTAGCAGGGAAAATGTCAGCAAACAGAATAAAAAGAACAGCACCAAAAACACTCCCAATACTAAACAAAATACTTAAAAAACACTCAGAAGACAAAGGACTAATACATACAAACAGTTATAAATGCCAAAACTTCATAACACACAATCTACCAAACTCACGTCTAATATCACACACATCAAAAAACCGTGAAAGAGTATTAAAATACTTCGAAGAAGACGACAACCCACTAGTACTCGTATCACCATCAATGAGTGAAGGAGTAGATTTACCATACGATAAATGCAGATTCCAAATAATATACAAAATACCATTCCCCTACTTAGGAGATAAACAAATAAACCTAAGAAGAAAAAGAGACAACAGATGGTATGCATATAAAACCGCTATGACACTAATGCAAACATACGGTAGAGGAATGCGAGCAGAAGATGACTACTGTGCAACATACATACTAGACAGCGACATAAACATGATACTTAAAAGTCCAATATATAAAAAACTAATACCTAAATTCTTCAGAGAAGCAATAGTACCAATAAAATAAAAAAATAATACGGACCTAGGGGGATTTGAACCCCCGATCTCGGGATCCGAAGTCCCGCGTCATTCCAGGCTAGACCATAGGACCAAAAAAAAGTTTCACCATATAAATATAAAATTATATATTTTTTTATTAATAAATTTATTTAATAATACAAAAAACATAATGGGAAAGAGTATAAAAATGTTAACAAAAAGGATCATACCCTGTTTAGATTGCGATTTACAAGTACCACAAGGACGAGTAGTAAAAGGCGTAGAATTCAAACAAATAAAATATGCAGGAAACCCAGTAGAACTAGCAACACGATACTACGAAGAAGGAGCAGACGAAATAGTAATACTAGACATAACCGCATCACATGAAAGAAGAGAAACAATGGCAGACGTAATACAACGCCTAACAGAAAACGTATTCATACCAATATGTGTAGGAGGAGGAATACGAAAAGTTGAAGACTATGTTAACATGTTAAAATCCGGAGCAGACAAATGCTCCACAAACACAGCAGCAATAAAAAACCCACAACTATTAACAGACGCATCAAAAGTCGTAGGATCCCAAGCAGTAGTAATAGGAATAGATGCAAAAAGAAAATACATACAAGACGAAAAAGAAGCACCAGATAAAAACATATTCGAAACAGATAAAGGATTATGCTGGTTCGACTGTAGCATCTATGGAGGAAGAGAATTCACAGGAATAGATGCCATATCCTGGGCACAAGAATGCCAAGAAAGAGGAGCAGGAGAAATACTACTAACCTCAATGGACGGAGACGGAACAAAAAACGGATACGACATAGAACTAACCAAAGCAATAAATGACAACGTAGACATACCAGTCATAGCATCAGGAGGAGTAGGAAAACCAGAACACATAAAAGAAGTATTCAACAAAACAGACGTAAGCGCAGCACTAGCAGCAAGCATATTCCACTTCAACGAATACAGCATACCCTATGTTAAACAATACCTAAAAGAAAACAACATAAACATAAGAAAAATATGAAAATAAAAAAACCAATAAACCTAGAATTAACACAAACCTCGGGCCAAACATCACAACCACCATGGTTTAAAACAGAAAAACAAGAATACTGGGACATAATAAAAATAAACAACACACCAATACTAATAAAACTCTCACAAAAAAACCTAAACACACTAAATATAGAATACGAAACACAATCAAACACAGAAATATCAGATAAAAAAATAGAAAACGAAATAAAAAGAATCTACGACTTAAACTTCAACTTGGAAAAATTCTACAACACACTAGATACAGAATTCAACCTACCAGAAGCAATAGAATTCTGTAATGGCTTAAGACTATTTCTAGCAAAAGATCCCTTTGAAGCCGTAATAAGCTCAATATCAAGTTCAAACAACTCAATAAAAAGATGGACCAACTCAATAGATACTATAAAATACAAATGGGGAGAATCACATCAATTCCCATCTGGAAAATTCTACACATTCCCAAAACCAGAAACACTACTAAACATATTTAAAGACGATACTGAAGAACACGAATACACCAACAAAAAAATAGAAAACTGCACAAACAACCTAAAAGCATGCGGAGTAGGATACAGAGACAAATACATACAAGAAACATCAAAAATACTAACAGAAAACCTAAACTACAAAGAAATATTCAAAATGACCTATGAAGAAGCATATGAAGAAATAATAAAACTACCAGGAGCAGGACCAAAAGTAACAGACTGCATACTCCTATACGGATTTGGATTTAGAGAAGCATTCCCATCAGATGTATGGATAAAAAGAATCATATCATACTTATACTTCAACCAAAAAGAAATATCAGCAAAAAAAGCACGAGAATATGGAATCAACAAATTTGGAGAATACGCAGGATACACACAACTATACTTATTCCATTATGCAAGAAAATCCGGACTAATGGATAAAATAAAAAAATAAGGAAAAATTTAAGTTTATACTATATGATAAAAAAATTTCATCTTTTTGAATTAAGATTTAAAATCATAAAATAAAGTAAATATAATTTATTACTAAATTTATACTCTCCACTTTTATCTTTTCCAACAGACTCAAGTATATTTAATTCTGTTGCTCTTTTAAGGAAATTAGGAAATGCTTTTTTTTCAATATTGTTTAAATATTTTTCAAATTCACTTTTTTTAAAGAAATCTTTTCCATATTCTCCAAGTTTTGAAAAAATATCGTCATATGTTTTACTACGTATTGAACTATCCATAACAGGTTTTATTTGTCTTCTACCAATTATCTCACCTGCTTCAATTATGCCTTCAATAGCATTATCTAATGAAACATTATTTGTATCTGTAGCCCAGAATACATCTTCACCAATTTCCTGCATCATTAAAGGCAAACCAGAGGAATATTCAGTCATTAAATTTAAGGCATCTTGATTAATAGTAATATTTTGGCTTTTAAACATATCAACAAAGAAATCTTTCACTTCATCATCAGATAAATTATCTAAATTATCATATCTAAATATTCGTGCAAATGATTCATCTTGCAATACTAATTGATTAAATTTTTCAGGATAACCTGCTAATAAAAAGTATATGGGGATGTTATACTCATCATTAACTGCCATAATATCAACTAATCTTTTATACCAATTAGCAAATTCTTTAGATTCAGAAAAACCATTAATATCATCAATAACTAAAAAAATTCCTTTATTATTAGGTAAATCTTTATAAAATTTATTTAAATAATATGCAAAATCGTTTATTATATTCTTTGAAAGTTCACTTTTAGGTTTGAAGTTAACTTTAGCACCATTAAATTCAAGACTATCTATACTACCAAATATATTTTTTGCCTTTTCAAGTGCTGAATTTTTTGGTATTTTACTTAAAATGCCTTCTATAATTTGATTTGTTAATATTTCTAGTGAATCATTACCTTTATTTGAAATATACACTTCTAATAATTTATCGTTACTTAGATTTTGAACATATTTTGCAAGTGATGTTTTTCCCATTCCTTTTTTCCCTGTAATGAAATAATGTTGTGGATTGCCTTTATAAACTTTAGGAACATAACGTAATATTTTATCCACAATCTTTTTTCTGCCCATAAAATAATCTGGAGAAACTGGAAATCCTGGTTGAAATGGACTTTCTTTATCTTCATAATCCATAAATCATCACCTTTAAAAAAATAAGTAAAAAATTTGTATTATAATTTTATATTAGTTTAATAATATATTTAAAAGTTAAAATTATTCACATATGATAATTTTAACTTAAAAATAGATTTAACCTTTAATAGTAACTTTATTCATTTTGTCTCCTTGTTGTATCTTATTAACAACATCCATACCTTCAATTACTTGTCCAAATACAGTATGAACACCATCAAGATGAGGTTGAGGAGAATGGGTTATGAAAAATTGACTACCACCAGTATCTTTACCAGCATGAGCCATAGATAAAGCACCAGTACCATGTTTATGAGGATTACCTTCAGTTTCACATTTTATAGTGTAACCTGGACCACCAGTACCATTACCATTAGGACAACCACCTTGAATAACAAAATCAGGTATTACTCTATGGAAAGTTAAACCATCATAAAAACCTTCATTAGCTAATTTTTCAAAATTAGCAACAGTTCCAGGTGCTTCGTTTGGGAATAATTCTAATACAATATTTCCTTTATCAGTTTCAATAGTTGCGGTTTTCATTATTTAATTTCACCATTAAAATTTTTTTTAATACATAAAAAGCCTTTAATTTAAAAGGTTTAAAAATATTAAAATACTAACTAATTATTATATAAATTATAATTAATATATTTAATAAGAAAAATATGGAGGGTATAATAAAATTGAAAACAGATGAAATCAAAAACAAATGTGATAAATATATTATGAACACATATGGAAGACAACCAATAGTATTAGACCATGGACACAATCAAAAAGTATATGATACAGATGGTAACGAATATTTAGACTTTTTTGCAGGAGTTGCAGTAAACAATCTAGGACAAACCAACAACCAGGTTGTTGAAGCATTACAAAAACAAGCAGAAAAAATGATGCACTGTTCAAATATTTACTATAACGAACCAGCTGCAAACTTATCAGAAAAACTAGCAGAAATAACCAAACTAGATAAAGTATTCTTCTCTAACAGTGGAGCAGAAGCAAACGAAGCAGCAATAAAACTAGCAAGAAAATACACAAAAAAAGAAAACATAATAACTGCTGTAGATTCATTCCATGGAAGAACAATGCTAACAGTCACAGCAACAGGACAAGATCAATACAAACTCCCATTCAAACCATTACCTCCAGGATTCAAACACGTACCATTTAATGATATTGATGCAATAAAAGAAATAATAGATGATAATACTGCAGCAATAATGTTAGAAGTAGTACAAGGAGAAGGAGGAATAAATGTTGCCTCCAAAGAATACATAAAAGAAGTAGAAAAAATCTGTAAAGAAAACAAAATCCTATTAATAATTGATGAAGTGCAAACAGGAATAGGAAGATGTGGAGAAATACTCGCATCACAAATATATGATATAAAACCAGATGTAGTGTCACTTGCAAAAGGATTAGGAAGTGGATTCCCAATCGGAGCAACACTTGCAACAGAAGAAGTAAGTAAAGGTTTCGAACCAGGAGACCATGGATCAACATTCGGTGGAAACCCACTAGCATGTGCAGTAGGAAACGCAACACTCGAAGTTATAAAAGAAGATAAAATCCTAGAAAACACACAAACCGTAGGACAATACCTACAAGACCAATTAAAAGAATTAAAAGAAAAATACAACTTCATAGTAGATATTAGAGGATTAGGACTCCTACAAGGAGCAGAACTAAACTTCGAAGGTGGAGAAATCGTTGATAAAATGCGAGAAAAAGGAATACTAATAAACTGCACAGCAGGAAAAGTATTAAGATTCGCACCACCACTAACAATAACAAAAAGTGATGTAGATACAATGATTAAAGCATTAGATGAAATATTCTCTAATATTTAATCTTATATCTTCCAATCTCTTTTTGTTAAAACTTTTTTTTATTCAAACATTTAAATAATAAATTACAAGATGTAAAATATAAGTTTTAGAGGTGTCATATATGGTAAAACCAATTGGTGATACTCCATTATTATATGGAAAAGAAGCATCTGACTTTTTAAATAAAATGAATGAAGAACCTACAAAAGAGCAAAAAGAATTATCAAAAAAAATTAAATCTCAAAGGATAGCTTTATTTTAATATTCTATATTATTTTATTGTCTAAATAAAGATAAAATGTTCTTTCAAGGTCTTCTTTAATTATAAAATCCAAATTATTATATTAATATCATCTTTTTTTTAAATTTACAAATCTATTATGTTTAACATAGAAATTGTAAGATTTAACATCATTTAAATATTATAATATCCACTCTCTTTTTGTTAAAACTTTTTTTAAACTACTTGTAATATCTAAATTTTTAATTTCACTAATACCTGCCCAAGTATAATCAACATGCTCATCACTAATTTTCACATCACAATCATCAAGAAGATTTAAATACATAATAACTTGAACAGTACTTCTATTAGGAAAATCTTGTTGAACAGCTTCACAAAAACTATCAACACTCACATTTAAACATGTTTCTTCTTTTATCTCCCTAACTAACCCTTCATCAAAAAACTCATTCCTTTCAACTTTACCTCCAGGTAATTCCCATTGACAAGGACCATTTCTAGATTTAGGATGTCTTTTAAGAAGTAAAATCTTCCCATCCTTTTTAATAACTCCACGCATTGTTAAACCAAAAGCCTTAGTCATAAAAAATCATCTTTTTTATATTGTTTTGTAAGGGTATACTCCTTTTATTTTGTATTCATTTTTTAACCAAGCTTTAAAAACTGAGTTTGGCATATGATATTTATTATTTTCTAGTTCTATTAGTCCTTTATCTTGTAATCTATTTAATGATCTACCTATTGCTCCACTTTTTACTCCTATTTTTTCCGCTATTTCTTTTCTTTGCAGAGGTTTATCAAGTAATGTTGTTATTATTTTTTGTTCTTGTAGGGTTAATCTAAACCAAGAGTTTGTGAAGTGCATAGCTAATATGGGTAAAAATTTATCGAAATTTTCTTTAATTGTTTTTGTATCTAAAGGTGTGTTTTTTGGTAATAGGTTGCCAAATACATTAATATAAAATGGTATTCCTTGTGTGCAGTTGTAAAATTGTTCAAAACCATCATCACTAAATTTTAAATATTCTGCTCTTTCTTTTAAGTAATTTTTTGTTGTTTCATATGAAAAAGGTTTTATTTCGATTGTAAGTATTCTTCCACCAAATGCCCCATTGGTACCTGCTATTTCTTCTATTAAATTATCTTTAACACTTATATTTCCTGAGAATATATATGAAACATTATTTTGTTTTTGTATAAAACTTCGCATGTACCATAGGAAATCAGTTAGTTGATTATTAAGTTCTTTTATTATTTGAAATTCATCAAATAATATGCACACTCCCTTAATATCAGATTCGTATTCATTATAAATGTATTGTGGTAGTTCCATTACGAAATTAGCTAATTTTTTGTAGTTTTCTTTTGTCCAAATGAATGGTATGGGATATCCTTTAATGTTTGTTATTTCTCTTAGGTGGAGGTTGTGTGTTTTTATGAATTTTTCTATTTTTTTATTTATTGTTTCAATTCCGTTTTCTTCGCATTCTTTTATTATTTGATCGTATATTAGTTCTATAATTGATTTTCTTGAAAATTCTCCTGTTTGGTAGGCATTGGAGGAGGATAAATCTATGTAGACTACTAAGTATTTTTCATCTCTGAGTTCTTTTTGTATTTTTTTCATTAGTGCTGATTTACCTACTCCTCTTATTCCAGTTAGTAATATGGAGGGTGAAGTACCATATTGACTACTTTTCACTAAATCAGATATGAATTTAATATCTTTTGTTCTGTTGTAGAATTGTGTATCATCTAAATTGGTGTTGGTTCCCCATGCTAGTTCGTTCATCTTTTATCACTATTAGTAATGTTTTTTGTTATTTATATTTAAATGTGTGCATTTTGAATATTGTGTGTATTTTGAATACTTTGTGTGTTGTGTACATTTTGAATAGAATAAAATTACACCTATTATTTATAAAAAAAATTAATTTCTAATTAAAAAAATAAAGAAATAAAATTTTAAATATAAAAGATAAAATTCATTTTTATCCACTTTCAAGACTTATACATTTTGTCGGATAATTTACTTCCTTGATTAATTATAAATATTGTTATAGATAAATTCTTTAAAAAAGTACTTTTTTTTACTATTTTTTTTTTAAATATTATAAATTTTATATCATTTTAATTTAAACATGGTGAATATAATATGGATTTAAATATTAAAGTTAATGATAAAGACCATTTACATATTGGTGGTGCTGATGCTTGCAATTTAGCTAATGAATTCGGCACACCTTTATATGTTATTGATGAAAACCGTATACGTGATAATTATCAAAGATTTTATGCAGCATTTTCAAAATATTATAAAGATTTTAAAGTATTCTATGCATGTAAAGCAAATACCAATCTTGCTGTAATGTCAATATTAAAAGATGAAGGATGTTCTGTAGATACAGTTTCTCCTGGAGAAGTTTATACTTGTAAAAAATTAGGTTTTGATGCTGATAGAATCTTATTTACTGGTAATAATATTAAAAATGATGAGATGAAATTTGTTGCAGATGAAGATGTTATTTTAAATATTGATTCTATGTCTGCATTAGAACGTTTAGCTAAGTCTATTAATCCTGAAGGAGTTAAATTATCATTCCGTGTTAATCCTATGGTTGAAGCAGGACATCATGAACATTGTATTACTGGTGGAGTGATGGCTAAGTTTGGTATTATGGAAACTGAAGCTGTTGAAGCTTATAGTCGTGCTAAAGAATTAGGTTTCATTCCTGTAGGTATGCATTCACATATTGGATCTGGAATATTAGACCCTGAACCATTTAAAGTAGCAATTGAATCTACAATGGATATTGCAGGTAATGTTCATGAAAATGCTGGAATTGATTTTGAGTTTATTGATTTTGGTGGTGGAGTTGGAATACCATATACTCCTGAAGAAAACATTGTAGATTTAGATAAGTTTGCAAAAGAAAATATTGCATTATTTAAGGAAAAATTAGAAAAATATAATATGGGAGAACCTACAATGTATCTTGAACCTGGAAGATACCTTGTTGGAGATGCTTCAACATTACTAGTATCTGTTAACAGTGTTAAACAAAGTTACCGTAAATTTATAGGAACCGATGCTGGATTTAATACTTTACTTAGACCTGCAATGTATGGTTCCTACCATCATATTGTAGTTGCAAATCGTATGAGTGCTGAAGCAACACAGGAAGTTGATGTTGCAGGTAATGTTTGTGAATCTGGAGATTTATTTGCAAGAGACAGACCACTTCCAGAAATTGAAGAAGGAGACATACTTGGAATATTAAATGCTGGAGCATATGGTTTTACTATGGCATCTAATTATAATTCAAGACCACTACCTGCTGAAGTATTGGTTAAGGATGGTGAAGCAATGCTTGTACGTGAAGCACAAACCTTTGATGATTTATTTGAAAAACAAATTGTCCCAGAACACTTAAAATAAGGATGTAATTTTTTATGGTTGATTTAAAAGGATTAAAATTCTCAAAAATGCATGGTATAGGTAATGATTTTGTTATTATAGATGAAACAAAAGAAGAACTTATATCAGAAGCAGATAAACCTGAAGCATGCAGATTTTTAAGTGACAGACACTTTGGTGTAGGATCAGATGGAGTTTTATTTGTAAGCAATTCAGATAAAGCAGATTTAAGATACAGAATGTTCAACCCAGACGGATCTGAAGCAGAAATGTGTGGAAACGGTATAAGATGCTTTGGAGATTTCGTATACAGAAACAAAATAACAGATAAAACATCAATATCTGTTGAAACAATGTGCGATATCTTAACATTAGATATAAATCTAGAAAATGATGAACCAGTATCATTTAAAGTTAATATGGGATTAGCATCATTTACACCGGAAAAAATACCAATGATATCTGACTCAACAGAAGCAGTTAACGAAAAAATAACAGTTGATGGCGAAACAATAACTTTAACTGCTGTTAATGTAGGTAATCCTCATGCAATAATCTTTGTTGATAATGTTGATGAAGTGGATATTGATAAATTCGGTCCAGCTATAGAAGCACATGAAGCATTTCCAGAAAAAATCAATGTACACTTTGTTGAAGTAAAATCAGAAAACGAAGGTAAAATGAGAACCTGGGAACGTGGTGCTGGAGTCACACTTGCATGTGGAACTGGAGCAACATCTACAGCTATTGCAGGTTATAAACTTGGACACTTTAAAGAAAACATATTATTACATTTACCTGGTGGAGATCTTGAATTTACAATATACTCTGAAGATGATAGTATTGGTGTTTTCATGCAAGGTCCTGCAAAATTAGTTTTTAATGGAGAAATCTATTAAAAATTCTCTCTTTTTATTTTTTTTATATTAGGTAAGCATTTATTAAAACTATTTCTTCAAAAAAGAATTTTTCACTTTTACTTATTTTGCTAATAAATCCATTTTCATCTAATTTTTTTAAGGTTTTTTCATTATCTGAAAGTGAAGACTGAATCATCTGCACTTTACCATTACTATTTAAATGATTTTTCACTTCATCTAAAAACAAATCAATAACTTTCCTACCATCTTCTCCACCATCAAATGCATAATTTAAATCACCTTCTAAAACATCCTCATCTATGGTTGGAAGATATGGAGTATTAAATAAAATAACATCAAACTTTCTATCTTTAAACGGTTCAAATAAATTACCAAACACCAAATCAATATCAGCACCATTACACTTAAAATTACTCTCAGCCAACTCCAAAGCATCATAATTAATATCACTAACAGTAACATCTTTACTTAACTTATAAGCATAAAGAGCAACTAAACCCGTACCAGTACCAATCTCTAATACACTATCACTAGAGTCAATTTCTAAATTCTCAGCTAAAAGAAAAGTATCATCTGATGGAACATAAACCCTTTCATCAGTTTCTATATCAAAATCCCCAATCTTCATAAAATAATATCCTTAATTCTACTTGTTAAATCTAAAATATCCTCAGGGCTCATGTTAACAGGACGCTCATTAAACAAATCACAATCAACATTATTAAGCTCAGATTTTAAAACCTTCTTATCCTTATAACCTAAAATATGTCTAGAATCAATTAAAGCATTACGAGACCGTTTATTTTTATGCTGGAATAAAGCCTTACAAACAATACTATAAGATTCAAACTCCTCATCACTTAAAACCTTCTTTTTAGGTTTAAGACCAACTACAACAGAATCAACCTTAGGTTTAGGAATAAAAGACTCAGAAGAAACATTATCAAGCAACTCAACATCAGCTTTAAAATATAACATTGCAGATAATCTAGAATAATCTTTACTACCAGGCTTTGCAAGCATATGATTACTAAATTCCTTTTGATACATTAAAACAGCCATATCAAAATCATAATCTAAAAACTTAAAAGTAATAGGTGAAGATATTTGATAAGGTAAATTCGAAACAATCTTATTAAACTTTGGAAAACTAGTTTTCAATGCATCATCATTAATTAACTCAACATTAGTAATATTCTCATCTTCAAGTCTTTCATTTAAAATATTATATATCTTAGAATCCTTTTCTATACTTATAACATTTTTTACTTTTTTAGCTAATTCAACAGTTAATGTACCAATACCAGAACCAATCTCCAATACAGTATCATCAGATTTTAAATTTGAAAATGAGAGAATGTTTTTTAATTTATAATCATCTATTAGATAATTTTGACCTAAATTTTTATTTAATTGTATATTGTGTTTTTGAAGTATATTTTTCGTTACTTTTGCTAGTGAATGATTTTTACTTTCCAATCTAATCACATTTTATAATAAAAAAAAGTTTAAAAAAAAGTAAAAAAAGAGAGTTATTGTAGAAGATTATTTATTATTATCTTCTATTAACTTGTGTGAAGAGATTATATTTATTTTTACCTCTTCTTGTTACACTATTGTCCAGTTCAAGGATTACTCTTTTTACTAACATTCCTATTGGGTCAGTAATTACTGGAACTCTTGCAGTTAAATCTTCAAAGCTTTCGAAAGGTTTTTCTTCACGTGCTTTGATTATTGCTTCTCTGTGCTTTTTACCAATTCCTGGTATGAGTTCTAGTTTATGTAATCTTGTACTTACTGCACCTGCTTCATTAAAGAAGTTAACATATTTTTCTTCGTTTTCTTTAATTATATCTTGTATAGCATATTCAATTTCAATTCTACTGGTTGCAGTTAAGTCTTCGTATCTTATTTTTCCTTTCACATTGTTTATTTTGTCTCTTTTACCTGGACCTATGTAAACTTTTTCAAGAATTTCAATAGTTTGTTTATCTCTTGGCACTAATTCGAGTAAGGTGAATTTTTCTGTACCTATTGCTTGTGCAATTGCTTTGCCTTTGAAAGATTTCATATTTGGTTTAACAAATCCTAATTTCAAGTAATCTATTGCTATTGCATAGTTTTCCTTTTTTGGATGTTCTTCCTTCATTTACTATCACCTTATTTCTTATGTTTTTTCTTTTTATATTACTTATTTCTCTTGGATTTAGCTTAAAATATTTTTTTTGAAATTTTTCAAAGGTCCATTCTTTAGTTTAAAGAGGAGTTTGGGAAAAAATTTTATTCATCTAATTCTATTTGATATTTTTCTAGGATTTCTAGAATTTTTTCCATTTCTTCCTTATTTATTGGGAATTGTTCTTTAGCAAAAATCAATCTCATATCAGCTAAATCTTTTGGCATTAAATCTGCTATTATTATAGCATGTTTTTCTTTAACGATGTCTTTTAATTCTTCGATTAATTCGTTTGTTTTTTCTAAAGAAAGTTTTTTGAAATTAGTAACATGTGCTAATGTTAAGTTTTGTTCATAACTTAGCTCGTTTTTTTCTGCAAATTCATCAAGTAATTCTTTTACTTCTGCAGTTGATACTGGTTTTGTTTCCAGGGTTTTTTTCCCTATCATGTTATTCACTCTTGCATTTTTAAGTGATCTGGTCTAACGATTAATTCTTTAGTTTTGTTACCATCTTTTAAGGTTAATATGTATGCTGCTCCTTTTTGTCCACTTACTTTTGCGGTTTTACCGTGGAATCTGGAGTGTGGTTGACCTTTGTGTATACTTGGGTCTATAATTATGTGTACTAAGTCCCCTTCTTCGAATTTTTGTATTCTTTTTGTGATTGGGTTGGAACGTCCCGGTCTTTGGGTTTTTGTTAATTTTTTTCTGCTTCTACTTTTAAATCCTCTTGATCTTGTTACCATTTTTCTTATACCTCTTTGTTATGTTATTTTATTGTTTGAAAAAAATAATTATAATTATTTTGTAAAAAATTAGATAATCAAATATTATATAATATTAAACTATATTATTGAAGATATTAATATATTTTATTGTTTTTAGAAATTATTTTATACCAACTTCAATAACATCTAGAAATTCGCATATTGATTTATTTTCTAAAATTTCACTCACACTTGGTTTGCTACGATTATCATCTCCAGATATTAATTCTTTTATGTAAAGACCCCCTTCAGTCTTTATTATCATTTCAAAATTATGTTGGTCTATAAATTTTGTAGTTAGACTTTTAACTTCTTTAGTTCTAATTTTATCTGCACGTCTATGTGCAACTCTTGTTGGTGTTCTTTGTTGTATAATGTGTATTTGGTTTAATTTATCTAGTTCTTCTTCTTTTATAGGGTTTTCACATTTTACTTGTGCTTTATATACTTTGTAAGTATCTGGGGATGATTGTTTTATTTCTGCTTTTCTGTTTCTCTTTGTGAATTTTAGATTAGTATATTTGGTTTTGTTTTTATTAATTTCATTGATTTTTTCTTCAATTTTTGCTAAGTTTATATTTCTTTTTTTAGGTTCTTTTATTTCTAATACAAATGGTCTGCCTGTACCTAGCATTCTAACATTTATATCTTCTCTTCCTGCTCCGTGGAATTTTGCATCATATCCTTGTGTTTCTTCTAATATGTGTTTTGATATTAGTTCTTCTACAGAGTCAGGGTATTGTTTACCTGTTCCATTACATTCTCCACAACCTCTCCCTTTACATTTGGTGCATGGCCATTTGGTTTGTGGAATGTTTCTTTGGAACTTATTGTATCTTCCCTCAATGTATAATGGATTTATTTGTATTTTTACGATGGTTTCTTTTTCTATGTTTCGTAAATCTACCATTATCACTACATCTGGATTGTCGAATTCTACTTCTTTATTTAGGTTTTCTTCTATTTCTTTACCTATTATTCTGTTTAATTCTTTTTTGATTACTTCAACATCTAATTTTAAGTCTTCGTTTATTTTTTTATCTGTTTCGATTATTTCTTTGTTTATTTTTGTTCCTACGATAAATGTGTCAAATTCTAGATTTAGTTTTTCGATTTTTTTGTTTACTTTTTTTAGGATTTTGTTTGTGTCTAGGTTTTGGAAGGTGTTTTTACATATGTCGCATTCTTGTGTTTCTTTTAGGTTTAATTTTTGTTTTATTTTCGCTCCTCTTTCTTGGTTGTTTTCGCCTTCTACTATGTCTGATAGTTTTCTGCCTAGGCAGTGGTTACATATGTTTTTGTTGTTTTTTAGGAGTTTTTCTACTCTGTCTTGTATTGGCATGTTTTTTGTCTCTGTTATTTTAGGGTTTTTTTTATTTCATGAATTGTCCCATTATTCTGTTCATTACTCCTCCACCCATTCCTCTTTTACTTATTCCTTTCATTGCTTTTTTGGTGTTGTTGTAGTATTTTAATAGTTCTTTTACTTCGCTTTCGGATACTCCTGATCCTCTTGCTATTCTTTCTATGCGGGAGTGTTTTATTATTTTTGGGTTTTCCATTTCTTTTTCTGTCATTGAGGACATCATTATTTTGTAGCTGTTTATTTTGTCTTCTGTCATTTTTGATGCTTCTTTTGGGATTTTGTTTCCCATTCCTGGTATCATGTTCATTACTTGTTGCATTGGTCCCATTTTGTTCATCATTTCGAATTGGTTTTGCATGTCTTTTAGTGTGAATTTACCACTTAACATGTTGTTCATAGTTTTTGTTGCTATGTCTTCGTCTACTACTTCTTCTGCTTTTTCGATGAGTGTTTTTATATCTCCCATTCCAAGTAGTCTGGATATGAATCTTTCTGGGTTGAATTTTTCGAAGTCATCTATTCTTTCTCCAGTTCCAATGAATTTTATTGGCGCTCCAACTTCTGCTACTGCTGAGAGTGCTCCTCCTCCTTTTGCAGTTCCGTCTAGTTTTGATATTATTATGGATCCAATGTCTGTTGCTTCGGAGAATGCTTTTGCTTGTGCTCCTGCTTGTTGTCCTATTGTTCCATCTATTACTAGTATGGATTCGCTTGGGTTGATTACTTCGTTTAGTTGGTGCATTTCATTTAGTAGATCTTCTTCTTCTTTGTGTCTTCCTGCTGTATCGAATATTATGATTTTTTGGTTTTTAAATTGTTTAAGTCCTTTTTCAGCTAAATCTAATGCATCTTTGTTTTCTGGATCACCATATAAGGATATCTGCATTTCTTCAGTTAGTTGTTTTAATTGTTCATATGCTGCGGGTCTCCATGTGTCTGTACATACTATTGCTGGGCTGAATCCTTTTTTCTGTAAGTATTTACATAGTTTACCTATGGTGGTTGTTTTCCCACTTCCTTGCAATCCTAAAAATAGTATTTTGAATGGTTTTTCTTCAATTTTTAGTTCACTTGGTTCTGATCCAAGTAAATTAACCATTTCTTCATAAATGATAGTTATTACGTGTTCTCTTGGTGTTATTCCTTTTGGTGGTTCTTCATTTAATGCTCTTTCTTCTATTTTTTTGGATAATGTTTGTACGAGTTTTATGTTAACATCTGATTGTATGAGTGCTCTTTGTATTTCTCTAACAACTTCTTTTATTGTTTTTTTATCGATAACACTCATTCCCACTAATTTTTTCATAGTGTTTGTTAAATTTTCACCTAAATTCCCTAACATAGTTATCATCTACATAAATAATGTTTTTTTGTTTAAATTCAATAATTTTAATAAAATTTAAATTTTTTAAGTTTTTTTTGTATAAAAAAAATTAATACTTATAATAATGTAAATATTTTATTATATTATTATTAGTTTTATATTGTATAATTTAAAATATTGCTAATAAAATTTTGTTTTAAAAAAATAATCATATTTTTTTTATGTTGTGTTAAAAATGCTTGAAAATTTAAAAGAATCATTAGAAAATGCACCAATAGTTAAAAAAGGAGATTATAACTATTTTGTTCATCCAATTAGTGATGGAATACCACTTGTAGAACCAAAACTACTTAAAGAAATATCAAAATGCATAGCAGATAATATTGATTTAAGTAAAATAGATAAAATCGTTGCAGTAGAATCTATGGGAATCCACATAGCAACAGCATTATCCCTACAAACAGGCGTACCATTTCTCGTAATTAGAAAAAGAGAATATGGACTAGAAGGAGAGAAAAAAGTATACCAAAAAACTGGATATGGTTCAGCTAACCTTTATATAAACAATATAAATGAAGGAGATAACATACTTCTAATTGATGATGTTATAAGTACTGGAGGAACACTAAAAGCACTTATAAATTCCTTGAATGATATTAACATAAACATAGGTAATGTAGTGGCCGTTATAGAAAAAGGAGAAGGTAGAAAAGTAGTTGAAGAAGAACTAAACATTTCAATAATGACCCTAGTAAAAATGGATGTTATAGATGGAAAAGTAGTAATTGAATCACTAAATTACTAAAAAAAAATATTTTTTTTAAAATGTCAATTTACAATTTAGAAATAGAAAAAGCAATAGAGAAAATCAAAAAAATAAATGCGAAAACAGTAGGTCTACAATTTCCAGAAGGACTAAAAACACAAGCAACAAAAGTAGCAAAAGAAATAGAATCAAAAACAGATGCACTAGTACTAATATCTGGAGACCCATGCTTTGGAGCATGCGATGTATCAGATAAAAAAATGTTAGACCTTGTAGACTTAATCATACACTACGGACACACACCACTACCACTAAAATACAAAATACCCACACTATTTATCGAAGCATATTCAGATGTAGATGTTAAAAAATACTTAGAAAAAGCCCTACCACAAATAAAAGACTACTCAAAAATAGGACTTGTAACAACTACACAACACTTACACTTACTAGATGAAATGTATGATTTCTTAGAAGACAATGGAAAAGAAGTAGTAATAGGATCATCCAAAAGCACACAAAAAGGCCAAGTCCTAGGATGCAACTTCTCATCAATAAAAAAACTAGACGCAGAAATATACCTATTCATAGGCAGTGGAAACTTCCACCCAGTAGGCGTATTCTTATTTACAAAATCACCAGTACTAGCAATAGACCCATACTCAGGAAACATTAGAAACATAGAAGAATATGCAGACAAAATACTAAGACTTAGATTTGCAAAAATAATCAAAGCACAAGAAGCTAAAAAATGGGGAATCATAGTATCCTCAAAAGAAGGACAATGCAGACTACACCTAGCAAAAGAAATTAAAAAACTACTCAAAGATGAAAAATTCGAAAGCCACATCATAGTACTAGACAATATAAATCCAGACACACTACTACCATACTTAGATTTAGATGCTTTCATAGTCACTGCCTGCCCAAGAATAGCAATAGACGACTCCCAAATGTATAAAAAACCATTAATAACACCAAAAGAATTAGAAATAGTCTTAGATAAAAGAAAATGGGAAGACTACCAATTAGATGAAATACTGTTCCAAGACAGATATAAAAATTAAAACAATAAAATTTATTAATATAATTAATATATAAAATATAATTTATAAATAAAATAAAAGATTAAAATAGTTTATAGCAAAAAAATGTTTGACGAATATAAATTTGAAACTCCTTATTTTTGTTCTTTTTTAGAGGTGGAATTATGAAATTTAAATCTGGAGATTTGGTATTCCCTGGTGACTTTTTAGCAGTTAGTGAACAATTTTTACCAGGTACAGGCGTATATGATGATAATGGATTCATCAAATCAGCAACTCCTGGAAATGTTTTTATTAATCATGAAAATAGAGAAATTTCTGTTATTTCTAAATCTACAGGTCCCGTATTACTCAAAAACAACGATTTAGTTTACGGTCAAGTTTTAGACATCAGAGGACAAAGAGCACTAATAGATATACAATCTAAAAAAGACTGCAGTAGAGACTTTGCATTACCTTACAAAGCCGCAATACATGTTTCCCAAGTAAAAAGAGGATATCTTGACAAATTATCAGATGCTTTCAGAATAGGAGACATAATACTTGCAAAAGTAGTAAAAGTCACAGGAAACAATATTGACTTAAGCACAATAGACAACGAGCTAGGAATTGTTAAAGCAATGTGTACACGTTGCAGAACATACCTAAAACCAACAGATAAAAATAATGAATTATATTGCACCAACTGTGACAGAACAGAAAGAAGAAAAACAGCTTCAAATTACTTAGGTTAAATATTTATTATATAAATAAAGGTTATATATATGGAAATTGAAATTATCGAAGACAAAACATTAGAACTAGAAATGATTATTCACGGTGAAGACCACACAATCTGTAATGTATTAAGAAAATACCTTATGGAAGATGATAACGTTGAATATGCAGTTTACGGTATAGACCACCCAATAATTGGCGAACCTCACATGACCATTAAAACTAAAAGAGGAAAAAGACCAAAAACCGTATTAAAAAATGCTGTAAAAAGAATACAAGAAGATAGTGAAGATTTCAAAGCAAAAATTGAAGCACTCTAATTTTTTTTATGTCTGAATACAAAAAACCATCAGTAACAGCTGACATTTTCATTTACGATGAAAACCAAAATTTCATCCTAATTAAAAGAAAAAACAATCCTTTCAAAGATTCATGGGCATTACCTGGAGGTTTTGTTGACTATGGTGAATCATTAGAAAATGCAGCTATCAGAGAAGCTAAAGAAGAAACATCAATAAATATACATGATTTAAAACAATTTAAAGTATATTCAGAACCAACAAGAGATCCAAGAGGACACACAATAACACTAACATTTTTAGCCAAAGGAAATATGGATGAAAGAAAAGCAGATGACGATGCAAAAGATATAAACATTTTTTCATGGGACGATTTAGAAAATATAAAATTAGCATTCGATCACATGAAAATTTTAAATGACATAAAAAAATACTTATCAAAATAAAAAAAATCATTACTAATAAAAAAATAGTACAAAGCTTTATTATACTATTAAATAAGATAAAAAATAAACATTAACTTTTATACTGTTAAATGGAGGCTATAGTAATATATGGATTTTTGTCCAAATTGTGGGGGAATGTTACTCCCTGGAGGAGAGGGGCTTAAATGTTCATCTTGTGGTTATGTTAAAAAATCAAGCGAAACAGAAGATTCATACTCTGTATCCGAAAAAGTAGACGCTAAAGACACAGTAATATTAACAGATGGTGATGTTAGCACCCTACCAACAACAAAAGAAACATGTCCAGAATGCGGACATGATAAAGCAGAATGGTGGATGCAACAAACAAGAAGTGCAGACGAAGCACCTACAAGATTTTTCAAATGTGTAAAATGCAAACACACTTGGAGAGGATACGACTAAAAAAAATAATCTAATTTATTATAATTAATATAATAAACAATTTTTTTTTCATTAGGAGACTAAAATATCACAGATAATACAAAAAAAGACACAGAAAAGAATCAAAAAAGCACTGATGATTCAGACATGGTATTAGAAATACCATTTACCAATAAATTTACAAATATTCTAGGCGATTCTGAAAAAAAATCTAAAATATTAAGTTTTGCAGTTATAGCATTAGGTATCTTATTTATAATCGCAGGAATATTAGTATTCACATCCGATTCTGAAAAAATCGTTGACAATGTATTATCTGGAGAAACAGAAGCATACGGTGTTATATTAAGCATAATAGGATTGCTAATAATAGGGGGAACAATATTCACAAGGTTTTCGTTCGGAGACCATTTCAACAAAGCTTTTGATGGTATTAAAAACCTAGATAATATAGATATTACCTCTGAAAAAGAAACCAAAAAAGCTCCTAAAAAACAAGATAAAACTTCTTCTGAAAATAAAATTCAAAAATCAATAGGAAATGTTGAAGAAAAACCAAAAACTCCTTCTAAAAACATAAAAAATGAAACTTCAACAGAAAATGCTGAAAATAAATTAAAAAATACTATTTCTCAAGATAAAAACTCAAAACCTAAAGACTATAAAAATATTGGAAAAAATATAAAATCAGCATTAAATCCAACAAGAATTAAAATTAAAAACAATTCAGAAAATTCTCTTCAAAAAGAAAAACCAAAAAAAGAAAAACCAAAAAAAGAGAAAATAAAAAAAGAATCTAAAGAAACTAACAATACATCAGTATCATTTGATGATGCAATGGACTCTATTGAAGATTTAATGGAAGATTCTGAAAAATAGTTAAAAAATATTCATAACAATATTTAAATATAAATTAAAAACAAAAGTAAATAATGTATATATTTATTAATAAACAATAAATTTTTTTTCAATAATTTATTAAAAATCTCACAAAAAAATAAATTTTCAAAAAAAGTGAGATAAATTAAAACTTTTTTTATAATTAAAAAGAATGATTCAAAAAAATCATAAAAATTATAAAAAAACTTAACTAATAGATATTTACTTTATTTTATTTGCTATAGGGAGATTTAATAGATTCCTTTTCATAGTAAAAATTTTTAAACAAAAAAAAGGTTAATTTAATGGTGATTTTTAAATGAAAATACCAAAAGAAAAAAGACGATACTGTCCAAAATGTAAAAAACATACAATTCACGAAGTTCACACAGCTAAAAAAAGAAAAGCTAGCGAATTAAAATGGGGACAAAGACAATTCAGACGTGTCACAGCAGGATACAGAGGATATCCAAGACCATTACCAGGTGGAAGTAAACCTGTTAAAAAGCTAGACTTAAGATACAAATGTAAAGAATGCGGTAAATCCCACATCGGTAACTCATTCAGAACAGGAAAACCAGAATTTGTTCAATAAGGTGATAAAAAATGGCAAGTAAAGGTAGAGGAAACTTTTTAAGAGTCAAATGCTTAGATTGTGACAACGAACAAATAATATTCGACCGTGCAGCATCTGATGTAAAATGTATTATCTGCGGAAAAACCATAGTAAAATCACGTGGTTCCAAAGCAAAAATTACTGCACACATCGAAGAAGTTTTAAACTAAAAAAAATTTTTTAATTTTTTTTTTAAATATTATAAAAAAAATAAACTACTTTTTTTATTATTTTTTTCAAAAAAAAGAATCATAAAAAAAATCTACTATTTTTTTTTAAATCTCTAAAAAAAATCAAAGGGGTTATAATTTTATGGTAAGAAAAAATCAAGAATGGCCAGAAGAAGGAGAATTAATTGTAGGAACAGTTTACAAAGTTCTTAACTATGGAGCATTCGCTAAACTAGAAGAATACTCTGGAAAAGAAGCTTTCATCCACATATCTGAAGTCTCATCTGGTTGGGTTAAAAACATACGTGACCATGTTAGAGAAAACCAAAAAATAGTTGCAAGAGTCCTAAGAGTTAACCCTAAAAAAGGTCATGTTGATGCTTCCTTAAAAAGAATAAGAGAAGATCAAAGAACCAAAAAAATCCAACAATGGAAAATAGAACAAAAAGCAGAAAAATTCTTAGAATTATCCGCAAAAATATTAGATAAAGACTTAGACACTGCTTATGATGAAGTTGGATACAATATAATGGACATATATGGAGACATATATGGAGCATTTGAAACAGCAGCTGATGAGGATGAAAAATCACTCATAGAAGAAGGTATACCAGAAGACTGGGCTAAAGCAATAACAGAAATAGCTAAAAACAACATCACACCTCCAGAAGTACATATTACTGGATATGTTGATATTGAAACATACGAACCTAACGGTGTAGAAATAGTAAGAAAAGCCCTAGAAGCTGCAGAATCCGAAGACATCACAGTTCAATGTGTTGGAGCACCAAGATACCGTATAACAGTAAAATCAACAGACTATATCTTGGCAGAAAAAGCTCTTAAAAAAGCAGCAGATAAATGTATAAAAATCATCGAAGATTCTGATGGTAAAGGAGAATTTTTAAGAGAATTAGAATAAAATCAACAAATTCTCTCCTTTTTTACTATTCATAAACTATTTTTTTTCAAAATTAATTCAAAAAAAAATAAAAGGGATGATTTTTTCATGAAAATGAAAATGCATAGATGCAATACATGCAAAGTATATACCCTTAAAGATAAATGCCCTGAATGTGGCGGAAAATTAAACGAAATATATCCTCCAAAATACACAATAGAGGATAAATACGGAAAATATCGAAGAAAATTAAAAGAAGAAATGGGTTTATACTAAACCTATAAAAATAATATAATAATAATCAATTTACATAAAAACAGGGGAACATTATAATGAAAAACACTCAAGTTAATATAATTGAAGAAGTAGAATTAAAAGACCCTATATTAATAGAAGCACTCCCAGGTATAGGTCATGTAGGTAAACTAGCAGCAGATCATATGATAGATGAATTAGGAGCTACAAAATTCGCTGAAATTTACTCCCCATACTTCCCACCACAAATACTAATCGGAGAAGATGGAATAATAAACTGCATGATTAACGAATTATACTATATTAAATCATTAGGAGAAAACGAACAAGATTTAATATTACTTGTGGGAAACACACAAGGATTATCACCAGAAGGACAATACGAATTAACAGGTTTAATACTAGACATTGTTGAAAATTATGGTGTTAAACAAATGCTAACATTAGGAGGCCTAGCAACAGGTAAACCAATAGAAGAACACAAAGTCTTCGGTGCAGCAACACACCCTGAAAATATAGAAGTATTAAAAGAATTAGGTGTTGAAATAAGATCTGCAGATGGAGGAATAGTTGGAGCATCAGGATTACTATTAGGATTAGGAAAACTAAGAGGAATGTCAGGATCCTGCCTAATGGGAGAAACCCCAGGATACTTCATAGATGCAGAAGCAGCAGAAGCATTACTTGAAAAATTAACAACATTACTAAACTTCGAAATCAATGTAGATAAACTAGAAGAAAGAGCTGAAGAAACACGTAAACTATTATCACAAGCTCAACAACTAGAACAAGATGTTATTAACAATGCAATAAACCAACAAGAAGATGACTTAAGATACATTGGATAAAAAAAATTATTAAGGAGGGTTAAAAACTCAATGCTTCAAATCGCAGTTACAGGAAAACCAAATGTAGGTAAATCTTCATTTTTCAACTCAGCAACATCATCCAAAGTTGAAATGGCAAACTACCCATTCACAACAATAGATGCAAACAAAGCAATAGCACATATCAAATGTCAATGCCCATGTAAAGAATTAAACCTTACATGTAATCCAAGAACATCAATATGTGTAGATGGTACAAGATTCATACCAATCGAACTTATAGATGTTGCAGGATTAGTCCCAGGAGCACATGAAGGAAAAGGTTTAGGAAATAAATTTTTAGATGACCTAACACAAGCAAGAGTATTCTTACATGTTATTGATGCATCCGGATCAACAGATGAAGAAGGAAACCCTGTAGATTTAGGAGCACACGACCCACTAGACGATATTGATTTTCTTGAAAATGAAATAGTAATGTGGATGTATGGAATACTTAACAGAAACTGGGGCAGACTCATAAGAAAAGTAGGAGCAGAACACCTAGACATATCTAAAGTAATATATGATCAATTATCTGGAACAGGAATAATGCTTGAAGATATTATAGAAGCACTAAGAGGTTTTGAACAAGATTACACAAAATGGAGTGAGGATGATTTAATAGATTTAACTCGCAGAATACTTAAAATCTCAAAACCAATGTTAATAATTGCAAATAAAGCTGACTTACCAGGTGCTGCAGAAAACATAGAAAGAATAAAAGAAAAATATGATAATGTCATACCAACATCAGCTGAATCAGAACTAGCACTAGTAAGAGCAGTTGATGCAGGACTTATAGAATATATTCCTGGAGAATCAAACTTCAAAATAATAAACCCAGAAAAACTAAACAAAAAACAATTAAACGCACTAAACTACATACAAACTAACATATTAGACAAATATGGAAGTACAGGAATACAAGAAGCACTAAACACTGCAATATTTGATTTACTAAATATGATAGTGGTATACCCAGTTCAAGATGAAAACAAATACACAGATCAAAAAGGAAATGTCTTACCTGATGGAATACTAATACCAAAAGGATCAAATCCACATGAACTAGCATATCTTGTTCACACAGACATTGGAGATAACTTCATGTTCGCAGTAGATGCAAGAAAAAAAATACGCATAGCAAGTGATGCTGAACTATCAGACGGAGATATAATCAGCATAACAACAAAAAACTAAGGTGAATAGAATGTTACACCCCCGCCCAAGCCCAATAGCAGCAGCACTATACACACTAAGAGATTTAAACACTGATGTTATAATAATGCATGGACCAAATGGATGCTGCTTTAGAACAGGAAGACTACTAGAAATGGATGGGGTAAGAGTTGTAACAACTGCAATGAATGAAAACGACTTCATACTCGGAGCAGCAGAAAAACTAGAAGAAACCCTACTAGAAGTTGAAGAAACATTCCAACCAAAACTCATAGGAATAGTTGGAACATGTGCAAGCATGATAATTGGTGAAGATTTAAAAGAACCAATACAACGCCTAAACCTAAACGCAAAAGTAATACCAGTACCTGCCCATGGAGGATCAGGAGAAGGAGACAACACAGAAGGAGCAATACTAACACTAAAAGCAGCAACAGAATACGACATCATACCTGAAGAAGAAGCAGAAAGACAAATAAAAATGCTGAAACTAGCCACAGAAATAGAAAAAACAAGAGGAATGGCTAAAGGAAAATACATAAAACCAAACTTCGGAGACAACAAAGAAAAAACAGCAAAAATAATTACAAACGCACTAAAAAACAATAAAAAAGTAGCATTCGTATTAAATGTTAAAAAAGAAACATCATACCTATTTGCAGACATTTTAAACTTCAACTACAAACAAATAAATCCAGAAAATAAACCAACAGTAATAGCAAACCTAGATGAAAACATAGGACTTCCAAGAATAAAACAACATGCAAAAAACATAATAAAAGAACTAAAAAACAATGAAGTAAACATAGACTACATAACTGGAGGTCTAGACGAATACCCAATAACAGGTTTAAAAGCAGATGAAATAATAGAAAACAATGATTTTGACTTAATTGTTGTTATGGGTGTTCCACATGCAATACATATAGAAAATACAGATATAGAATCAATTGCTGTAACTGATGGTCCAAGATTAGTTGAACCATTAAGAGAATTAGGATATACACATGTTATAGCAGAATTAGATGCACACTCAAAAACATTAGGTGTGGATAATATTGTTGATTCTGACTTTGGAATGATGATTAGAACAGTTATACAATGGGAAAATGAATAAAAATGATAACAATTATTGATTATAAAAGCGGAAACCTTAAAAGCATTCGCAATGGATTTCTTAAAATAGGCTGCGAAGTTGAAATTACAGATGATATTGAAACAATAGCTAATGCTAGTCATTTAGTTCTTCCAGGTGTTGGTGTTTTTGGAAGCATAATGGAAAATGTTAAACCATTCCAAAACGTTATATCCGAATATATTAACGATGATAAACCATTTTTAGGAATATGTTCAGGTTTACAAGTATTATTCTCAGAAAGTGAAGAATCTCCAGATGTTGAAGGATTAAATATTTTCAAAGGTAAAGTTAAAAAAATCCCTGAAGGTCGTAAAGTTCCACATATGGGATGGAATAAAATATCATTAACTAAAAATTCTTTAATACTAGATGAAAGTATGAATAATGAGTATTTTTATTTTGTTCACTCTTATTATGCTGATGCAGAAGACAATGTTATATCAAGCACTACAGATTATGGTTTAGACTTACTTGCATCTGCTGAGTTGAATAATTGTTTTGCAACACAGTTCCACCCTGAAAAAAGTGGAGCAGTAGGTCTTAAAATTCTTAAAAATTTCTCTAAAATTAGTTTATAATTATTTTTTCTATTTTTTTTTTAAAATTTAATAAAATGTGGAAGAGAGTCCTTCCACAGAAAAAAAGTATTATATTTTATTTTTTTTATGCATTAACTATTAATTTAGTTACAGTTGTTGTACTGTTAAAGTAATAGGTACTTGCATATGATGCAGTTATTGTGTATTCTCCTGCACCAAGATTTATTGGTAATGTAGCTTGTCCAGTACTACCAGTACTTAAGGTGTAAGTCTTTTTAGCACTTCCTCTAGCTAAAACTACTTTAATAGTTGATTGTGGCATTAATAATCCATTGTTTTCAGCTAATCTGAATGTTAAAGTTTCACCTTTAGTTATATTTATGGTACCATTTTTTGAACCGATAACAGTTATTGTAGTTGGCATTTTATGAGATGCTGGATAAACTGTAATTGTGTTTGTGTATGTTGAGTTATCAGTAGGTGAGTAAATTCCTTTACCATCATATGTACTTGTTACGTTATAAGTTCCAACACCAAAGTTAATTGGTAATAATGCAATACCATTATCATCTGTTACAAGATCATATGTTTTGCTGTGAACACCATTAGTAAATGTTAAATGAACTGTTTCATTTGCTACTGGTCCGTAATTAGATAAACTGTATAAACGGGTGACATATCTTTCACCTTGTCTGTTTACTTCAAAGTTACTTTGTATAAAGAATGTTGGTATTCTGTATATATTGAAAGTGGTGTATTTGTTGTATTGTGGTTCATCTAAGTATATTGCATTCACACCATATGTGCCTGGAGCTAAGTTTATTTCAAGATATGCAGTACCATTGAAATCGGTTACTGAATCATAAGTTTTACTTGCACCAGTACTCATTCTTGTAAGTTGTAATGCTAAGTGGCGACCTACAATACTTGAATTATCACTTAAATTAGTAGCTGTGACTGTTAAGTTATGTGGTGTTCCGTAAATAACATATCCAAAGTCTGCAATGTTTATATCAATTCCTTCAACAGGAGTTGTATTTGTATTGTTTGTAGTAGTATTATCTGTAGTATTAATATTTTCTGTATTGTTTATTCCTGTATCTGCATTATCGGATGTTACGGTTACAGTAACATCTTCTGCAGATATTGCAGAAATAGACATTATAAGTATTGAAAATAATAATACTGCGAAAATTAATGTTTTATTAAATTTCATGTTATATTAATATCCTCTTAATTTTTTTTAATTAAAATGGTTAAAAAAATAATATTTTTATATAAAAATTTATAAAATCTTTATAGAAACATAATATTTTATTTTTAATTATATATTCATAAAATAATAAATAATATATTTTAAAAGATTTTAATAAAAAAATAATATTATGTAAAATATAATTTACTTTTTTATTGTATTTAAATATTATGATTAAATAAAATAATTTATTTTAATATTATACTATTAATAAGATTTATTTTAAAAAAAATTACTTTATATCTACTTATAGGTTGTAATAATAATGGATATAGAAGGTTTTACAAGAAAACGAATAGAAAACACACAAGAAGAAACATTAAAAGAAATACTATCTGAAAGAATAAAAGAATATAAAGATGTCAGTGACGAATACTCCAAAATAATGGCAGAAACAGTAATAGAAGAAGTTAAAAACACCCTTAAAGTTAAAAACACTGATGATGAATTTTTAAACGAAATAATAGACTATCCCAAGTCAGAAATATCAATGGGAAAAATGGGAGTAGGATCAAGAGGAGCAGGAGACTTCTTCACACACCGTAAAATAGCAGAAATAA
>CAZJLS010000008.1:0-13563 GCA_964547125.1 uncultured Methanobacteriaceae archaeon
CCATTATTTTATCTGCTTGTTCTCTGAATAGTTTTATATCTAACAATTTCTTTGTACTCCTTTATTTTTTTGGTTTATTTATTTAATGGTAATAAGTTTAATTCTTTAAATACTTTTTTAGCGGTTTTAACACCATTTATTGCTGCAGGAAATCCTGCATATGCACTCATTTGCATTATTATTTCAACTATTTCTTCTGGTGTGTTACCTACTTTTAGTGCAGCATGTATATGGTCTGATAGTTCATCTTGTGCATGACCCAATGTTGTAAGTGCTGCTATTGTACATAACTCTCTGGTTTTTAAATCTACGGTTTCTCTTGTATATATTTCTGAGTATGGGAATTCTACTACGAATCTACCTAAATCTGGAGCTATATCTTCTAAATCTTCAAATAGGTTTTCTATATTGTTTTTATTTATTTCTCTTAATACTCCCATTCCTTTTTCAAATCTGTCTTCCATTTATTATTTCTCCCATATTAGTATATTATTAATGTGTTTGATGAACTTGATGCTTGGTATTTGTCTGTTCCATCATAACTGCATTGTGCTGTGTATTCTCCTATTGCTAGATTTATACTTAATTTGAATATTCCTAGGTAGTCTGTTACTGTATCATATATTTTGCTTGCTCCACTTGATAGGCGTGTTAGGTTTATGCTTATATGTTGACCTGCAAGTGGATTTCCATTTATATCTGTTAGTATTCCAGTGAAGTCTTTTCCAGCACCGTATTTTTCTATAAATTGTTCTGTTTTTAGTATAGTTATTGTTCGTGTATCTGTTGAGTTTGTTACTGCAATGTTTACTGTTTTTTGTGAAGGTAAGTATGTTGTTTTTCTTATTTCTAGTCCATTGTAACTTATGTTTGCAGAGTACAATCCTGGTGCTAGGTTTATTTCTAGTTGGAATTCTCCAAGGTAATCAGTTACTAAATTATAAACTTTGCTTGCTCCACTTGATAGGCGTGTTAGGTTTATGCTTATATGTTGTCCTACTAGTGGGTTTCCATTATCAGATGTTAATGTTCCTGTAAATGGTGTGGATGTTCCATATATTTTTACTAGGTTATCTGCATTTATTATGGTATTTATTTCTGTGTCATTTGTTGAATTTTTTGGGTTGACTTGTATAGTGTTTGTTCCATAGGAGTGGTTGTATGTTTCATCTCCATTGAATCTGTAAAATATTGTGTAGTTTCCAGCCATTAGGTTTGTTAATTTTAGTATTGCTTGACCGTCTTCATCTGTGAGTAATGAGGTTGATACTCCATTAAATAAGAAGAATATTGTTTTATTTTCTAATGCTGTTCCATTTATATCTTGTAATATTGCATAGAAATCTAAATTATCTCCTTCATTTACTGTGTAATCGTTTGTGAGTATGTATGTGTTTGTTAAATTTGATGGTGTTGGTGTGGAATTATCATAAACTTCTATCACATTATATCCACTTGAAGCTTTATATATTTCTGTTTCTTCAAATGTGTAGTTTATTATGTATGTTCCATTATCTAAGTCAATTAGCATTATTGTTACTTGTCCTTCATCATTTGTTGTTAATGTGTAGTTTAAATTATCAAATGTTAAATGTACTGTTTGGTTAGGTATTGGTGTTTCATTGAAAGCTGTTAATGTGACTGTGAATTCTCTAATTTCTTTTACATCCATTGTTATATTTGTACCAGTTATTACTGTTGGAATTAATATTATTGGTTTTGGATCTTCTACAGTTATTGTATTGTTTCCTTGGGAAGCATAGTAATCTTCGTTTTCATTGAAATTATATTTTATTGTGTAGTTTCCTTCGCTTAAACCGTATAATGGTATTGATACTTGTCCAGTTCCATTTGTTATTTGTGATTGTATGATACTATTTAGTGTTATGAATATTCTTTGACCTACTGCTGGTGTGTATTCATCATCTGTTAATGTGATTATGAAGTTTTCAAGACTGGTTGTGTTTATTTTCATATCTTCTCCAGTGATTATTGTTGAAGATATTGGTGTTTTGATTCTTATTGTTGTGTTGTTTGTAGAGGCCGCATAGTCATTATCTCCTTCAAATGTGTAGTTTAGAGAGTAATATCCTAAATCTAATCCTTGAATATATAAATATGCGTTTCCATTAGTATCTGTTGTGTTTTTTATTTCTGTGTTATTTATTTTGAATGTTATTGTTTTTCCATTTAAGTTGTTTCCAAGCATATCATGTAGGTTTACGATTATTTTTGCGGTTTCATTTGATTTGAAAGAACTTATATTATTCGCATAATTTATTGTTGTTTTTAATTTTTTAGGAATTACATTTAATTCATCAAAATTATTTGTATAATCTGTATCGAAGGAAAATGATTCTACACTTGCATTGAAGTTTACATTTATTGATGAACTTATGTTATATCTTAGTTTTAAGGTTATTGTTTCTCCAACATCTAATTTATCTAATGTCCATTTGTTATTATTGTATGTTCCATTTAAACATTCTGAACTAATGTATTTTAAGTTTGTATCTGGTGTTATGTTTATTTGAACATTTTCTGCATATTCACTTCCAATGTTACTTACAGTTACTGTGTATTCTACAGTATCGTAAACATCAGGATTTGTTTTGTCTGCTGTTATTTTTATACTTAAATCTGTAGTTGTTGTTATTGGAATGGTGACTTGATCATAATTTGTACTTGGATCTATTTCTGTTTGACTAGTTGGATTTGCAATATGGTATAAACTTATGTTTGTAAATTCATTTACGAGTAAAGTTACAGTTGCTGTTGCTTCTAAACCTGTTGGTAAGTATCCTATTACCCAGTAATCAACACCTTTATTTTGCATATAACTTCCATAGTGAGCATCAATTCTTGTACCTGTTAATGTGGCCCCAGTTATATTGTTAAATCCATCTATTCTTAATTGACTTACAAGTGGCATAGTTCCCGTGTTTATTAATGTTAAGTTATACATTAATATGTCTCCTACTGCTACTTTATCAACATATGGTGTTATTGTAAGAGTTAAATTAACTCCACTGGTTGCGTAATTTATTGGTGAACTTTCAAGTAAGGAATTAGTGTTTGATTCTTCAGTGTTTGGAGATTCAATATTATCATCCAGACTTATATTTTCATTTTCTCCCAATATCAAATTATCATTTGTATCTGTATCTGTTAAATCTGTTGCAGATACTGCTGAAATCGATAATAGGAGAATTAATAGTGATAAAAACGTTAAGATTTTTTTATTATACATAATATAATATATACTCCTAAAAAATTATTAATATGAGATTTATTTTATTTATAATAATTAAAATAGTTTGTTAATAAAAATTGAAAGAGTATTATTAATAAATTTTATAGTGTTTAAAAAAAAGGAAAAGATAAAAAAATAATTAAATATTTTTTTATACTTGAGTTATAATTAATTTGTTTGTTTTTGTAGCTGTTCCAAATCCATCTTCATTATATGTGCTGGTTATAGTGTATTCTCCTGGAGCTAAACTTATTTGGAGTATGAATGTTCCAGTATAATCAGTTACTGCATCATAAGTTTTACTTGCACCACTACTTAGGCGTGTTAATGTTAAACTTATATGATGTCCTATGAGTGGTGTTCCATTAATATAAGTTAATGTTCCTGTGAAGTTTTTATTTAATACACCATCACCTGCATATGGACTAGTATAGTCATCAATATTTAAAACAATATTTGTTTTTGTAACTGTTATAATTGCAGTATTTGATGTGCTTGATGCATATGAAGACATAGGTCCATTGTTTATACCTGCATAATATGCTACAACTGTATAATCTCCTGCACCTAGGTTAATTTGTAATTTAAATTCACCATTATAATCAGTTACTGTATCATATGTTTTACTTGCGCCACTACTTACACGAGTAAGAGTTAATGTTACATGTTGGCCAGATAATACGTTACCATTATTATCTCTTAGTATTCCAGTAACATTTCCACCATTTGATAGAGTTTCAACTTGTGTGAAGTTATATACAATAATATTGGTTGCAGTGTTCCCGCCCGGTGGTGTGAAGTTACCTGGACCATCAGGCCCAACTGGACCTACAGGGTTAAAACCAGCAGAACTTACAGTAAGAGTTCTTGATGAAGATTTATCACCAGTTCCATCATTATATACTGCAGTTAATGTATAAGTTCCTGCAGTATTAGGCAAATTTATATTAAATGTAGCAACACCATCAACAGCATTAGTTGTACCATAAGATGTTCCATTAAGATAAATTGTAACACTGCCAGATGGACTAGTAGAACTTGGATCGTAAATATTAACAGTTACATTTATAGGATTTCCCGTAGTATAAGTTCCATTTGTACTTATAACCATATAAAATGTGCTTATAACATTTATTTGCCCATCTGTTTTAACAACAGAATCTCCACTTCCAGAATATTCTGCAATTACTGGAAATGTTCCACTTGTTCCAGCAAAGTAAGAATATCTTGCAGTACCATTATATACATTTGCAGTGTAAGTTTGACTATCTACATTAAATGTAAGTGTTCCACCAGTTACTGGATTATCATTATCATCAGTTACAGTTGCATTAAGATAAAGTGAAGTTCCTTGATTAACAACATCATTATTTAAAACTGTTATTTTTAATGTTGAAACTTTTCCACTTCCAATATACATATATTCTCCATTTGCATTATTTTGGGTGTTTCCAGATACTGTCGTATTAGCAGAAATAAATATTGCCCCTCCAAATGAACCTGCAGAATTTGAATTAAATATATTGGATGAAATTATTCCATTATTTGAGGAAGTATAAATTGCTCCTCCAAAACTTGACACATTATTGCTTGTGAAAGTATTGCTTGTTATTGTAGCATTTTCTCCACTTACAAATATTGCTCCTCCAAATGAATCTGCACTATTAGAATTGAAAATATTAGAACTTATTTTACCGTTAGAACCTATCCAATATAATGCACAAATAGATGAAGATGTGAAATTTGAATTAGATACTATACCATTAGCACCATTCCAATAAATTGCACCTTTTCCATTATTACTTGCAAAATTAGAAGTTGTTATTGTAGTGTTTTCAGCATTTACAAAAATTGCGGCACCAAGATCTGCTTCATTATATGTGAACGTGGAACTTGTAACACTATTATTTGGTTTATTAAAAAATATAGCCCCTCCAGAACCATAAGTTCCATTAACTTTATTATTTCTGAAAATAACATTAGTTATTTTACCATTTACCCCATTCCAATAAATAGCTCCACCACTATTGCTACTTAGATGGTTAATAATATTTAAATTTGAAATATTCACATTATCTGATTCAACATCAAATAATCTAACAGCATTATTACCATTAAGTGTAAAACCATTACCATTAATATTTACAGCTTCTGTGATTGAAATACCATTTTCTGGGAAATCAGTGTCAGTTGCACTGTCATATGTGTAACTTTGAGTTAAACTAATATCACATATACCATTAAGAAGATATGAATTTATTAAATTCAATAAATCAGTATAAGAATTACCAGATGTGTAATTTGTACTTATTTCAGCATATAATGTAGATTCTGGGTGTGTTGCAAGTAATTTATTACCATAAACTGTTGCATAAATATTACCTAAAATATTTGTAGTTCCAGTATAAGTATTAACTAATATATTCCCATCATAAAAATTAAGTGTTACAGTTTCACCACTTATACGAGAATCTTGATATAAAATTGCACCATTATTACTATTTTCAGCACCTTCAACTGGATTAACACCATCAATACTTATTTTACTTAAATCTGCTTTATTATATATTGCATTTAATATATTATCCCCACCGATTAATGTTACAACATATTGTGTGTTATTTTTAAATACAACTAAAGAATAAGAGTCTGCTTGATTATCAGTAAATGTTGTGTCAGTAATTGTTGAAGCAACAATATTATAAATTGCAGAACCATTACTTGCTTTATTTTTACTAAATGATGATTCAATAATAGTAGCTCCTCTACCTGCAATATATAATGCTCCAGCAGAAAATGCATTATTATTTGTAAATTCACAGTTACTTATAATAGAATCGTATCCATTAACATAAATGGCTCCACCATAAGACCCATTATTATTTGTGAAAATACATTTATCTATTGTTAAATCATCACAAACATAATGTATTGCACCACCAAAACTAGAACTAGCATTAACACTGTTACCTGTAAATATACAGTTGCTGATAGTGTTCTCTCCAGAGTCATCATCCCAATATATCGCACCACCATTTCTTATAGCAGTATTTCCTGTGAAATTTGAATTTTTAATTGTGTTTTTACCGTTTCCATCTTCGAAGTATAATGCTCCACCTGCACGGTATGTTGCACTATTATTAATAAAATTACAATTTGTAATAGTTTCAGATTTAGCATTATCAGTAAAGTACACAGCTCCACCATAAGAAGCTTTGTTATTTATAAATGTACATTCATCAATTGTTCCAGATTGTGCTTTCCAGTTAATAGCACCACCTTTACTACCATATCCTCGTATAAATGTTAAATTTATTAAACTAACACTTTTGCTTGCTTTAGCGATTGTGAAAATTTGGTATGTGTTAGAACCATCAAAAATTACTGTTGCACCAGTATCTGCTTTTATGGTTAAACTACTGATAGATATTGTTAAACCAACATTATTTTCACCAGAATATGTTCCAGATTTAATAATGATTGTATTTCCTTCTTCTGCAGTACTTAAAGCAGATTTAAGATTATTAAATGGAGTGGTTGAACTTCCATCACCATCATTAGATTGACTTCCATCAACATAGATAATACCTATTTCATCATTAAGTACTACTTCTTGATTTACAAGTGAATTGTTATTTATCGTATCTGAATTATCATTAAGGCCCATATCATCAATATTAGAATCTTCTGTTGCTGATACGAAGGATATACTTAAAATTAGTAATAAAATAGATACGAAAATTAATAATATCCTTTTATTCCTCATTTTATAACATCCTTGAAAATTTAGAATGATATTGTTTATTTAATGTTAAAATTAATAAAAAAACAATATTATGCTTAATTATTATAATTTAACTCATATAAATAGTATTTTATTCAGAATAAAAATTATTTGTCAAAATCTCAAATTATTATGATTTTATTTTAATATATTATAAGTTACAATTTAAATAATTAAATTAAATATTTTAGATTCTGTTTTTTCATAAATAGATGTTCCATCATAACTACAATAAACCATATACCTACTATTAGCTAAATTAATAGGTAAATTAAATCTTCCCATAGCATCACTAAGAACTTTATAAGTTTTACTCAAATTATTAGATAATCTAGTTAATTTAATAAAAACAGGTTCATTAACTATTGAAACATTAGATTTTGTAAATATTTTGCCTTCTAAATCTTTATTTAAATTATAGGAGAAATTAAAATCAGTAATATTTAAAATATTTTCATATTTACTAATATTCATACTAATTATTTTATTTGCTGATGAAAAATTATTATTATAAATAATATCTGCATTATAATATCCTGATGCTAAATTTATTTCAAGACTGAACTTTCCTAAAGAGTTTGTTTTAACACTGTAAACTTTAGATAAATTATTACTTAAACGGGTTAATTTTATATTAACTTCAGTATTTAGAAGTAAAGTACCATTATTTGTTTTTAAAAGTCCTTCAAGTTTAGATGAATCTCCAACATAAGAATTAAAATCATTAACATTAATTATTATATTAAACTCTGTTATATTTGACACAGTTAAATTAGAATAAAAAATTTTTCCCCTAAAGACTTCATTATCTTTGAAATTTCCACAGACAAGAAATGTACCATAATTATTTGAAGTGAAATTGTAGTTAAGCTCACCATTTAAAGATTTTCCCTCAGATAAAATCTTATTATCTAATTTCATAATAAGACTTACACCTGTAATATTATTACCCATATCATCAGTAACTCTAGCAGTTATAAGGGAACTTTCATTTAGGTTAATAATATTTGGAAAGGCTGTGAAATTTAATATAACTCCTCCAATTCACCAGTAGTATAAATTGGGTTATCTGAATCATAGATTAAGTTATTATATAAATCAAGTTTTGCAATATTATATAAAACATTACCTTCTCTTGCTTGACAATTAATAAAAGTAGAATTTGTTAAGTTTAAATATTGTTCCGCATTATTAAATATAGCTCCACCTCTTTTTAAAGCAGAAGAATTAATTACGGTTAAATTATTAATAATTGCATTTCCAATATCATCTCCATAGATATCGTTTTGTATTGCTCCACCGTCACTTCTTATACTTGAACTATTAAATATTATACTATTATTTAAATTTAAATAACCTACATTATGTATAGTTCCACCAACAAAATCTGCTTTGTTGTTTGTAAAAACACAACCTGTAATATAAATATAAACTTCTCCAAAATTGAATATTGCTCCACCAGTATCTTTACAATAATTATCACTAAATCTTGAATTATTAATTACACATGGACCCAATTTTTAATTGCACCACCATAAACTGTTGCAAAATTTGATATAAAATTTGAATTATTAATTTCTAATGTCCCTGAATTATATATAGCCCCACCACGAGAAGCATAATTATTTACAAAAGTACAATTATCAATTTTAACTTTTGCATTATTAACAAACAATCCTTCGCCTTGATCAGATTTTCCATTAATGAAAATTAAATTCTTCAAAATAACATTAGACTTTTCTCACAGGTTATTATACTATCTTCAATATTTTTACCATTAATGATTGATGGATTAGTATTATTAAATGATATTATACTTAAAGTTTTATTTGAAATATATATTCCAGCATTATTTTTACCAGAGTATTCTCCAGGATTTAATATTATTGTATCTCCAGAATTTGTTTTATTTACTGCACAAGATATCGTATTGAATGGATTATTTGTTGAACCATCACCATTAACATCATCTCCATACATATCTACAAAAATATCTGTAGCATATGCACTAGTTATAGTAAATAAAATAATAAAAATTATTGATATTCCAAATAAAATTTTAAAATAAGAATTTTTTGAAAATAACATAATATTGTAGTATATAAAGTTTAATATTTAAATTTTAAAGAATAAAATTCTAGTATTCAATTAGATTATAGATTCTATTTACAATATTATTAATTGTTTTATCATCATATTCAATTGTAAGACCATTAACTTTGCAAGTATTAACACATAATCCACAAGCCCTACAATGATTAGAATCTATAACTATTTTATCATCTTTTAAACTTATTGCATTAAACATACACACATCATCCAAACATTTCATACAATTTATGCAATTTTTTTCATTATATTTTACAGTAACTCCATCTAATCTTTCTATTTTGTTACTGATTTCTGTATCTAAGTTTGGATATACTTTCCATAGACAACAACATGGACAACAATGACATACAGTTAGAAGACCCTCTCCAGGATGCACATTCATCCATAAAGTATCAATTTTATTCCTACCAATAATATGTGTTAATCCAGCTTCATCTGCCAAATCTACTTGTTTTAATGCTTCTTCTTTTGTTGCTTCATGACATATATTTCTTGGGATTTTTCTTGAAGTGGGTCCTAAGAAAATACAACCAATATCATGTGGATAATCTTGACAATCATTAGATGTTCTACATAGACAATTATTCATTATTACAATATCGTCACATTTTTTAATAACATCTTTAATAATTTTTGTTGGTAAGAATTCTGAGCCATTATTTTCTATTTTTTTGTTTATATTGATTGTGTTTGGTATAACTACAATTTCATCTTTATCAAAAACAACATAATCTATTATTTTTTTCATTATTTGTGATTTTTTAGTTAAACCTGCTATCCAGAATCGCCAGTTAAAGATTTTATTAACAATATAGATGTTAATTTTTGCAATATTAATTTTTTTCATTTTTATCTATTATTTTTTTCATATTATTTTTGTTTAAATTTTAAATTTGTTTTTTTGGAGGGGGTTTATAATAGAATGTGTATCCCCTAAAGTTTTTTTATGTTTTAAATTAATGTATAATATGAATTAAAAAGAGAAAATTTATTTAAATAATTAATAGATATTTTATTGATAAGATTGTTTAAAATAAAATAGTTAATATCAAGTTTTTCATAGTTATCTTCTTTATCTGAAACATTTTTTGAAATTATATTAAAAAATGTTAATAAACATATTAAAAAAAGTAATATAGAAATAACTAAGATTAAAAGATTTCTAGATTTAATACATTGTATAAAGTTTGTTTCAGATTTTATATTATCTTTATATTGATTGAAAAAATCTATTATGTTTAAAATTTCTATTTCAGTTATTTGAAAAAAGTTAACCATAAAAATCTAAAAACCTTTATTTTAATAAAAACTATTTTATATTTTTATTTTTCACATATATAATTATATTATACTATTTCTTTTTTTGGAGTGTTTTTTTGTGAAATTTTAAAACAAAAAAAATAAGTTATTAGAATTAAAAAAAATAATGATTATTTAGTTATAATAACTTTATATAATCTCCGAATATACCATTTAGCACAAATATAACTTAAAATTGCACCACAGCTAGCACCAAATACTAAACCATAGTAAATACCAATTTCACCAAGACCTAAACTAATACCAAAAACATAAGCACCAATAGTTTCTGCAATAAAAGTACGGAAAGTGGATAAACCTAAACTAGTAAAACCTTTACCTAAACCTTGAAACATACTTGAGGGTAAAAGTCCATAATTAACAGTTATAATAACTAAAAAAGCAACTTGAATAATACTTGAAATTTTAGATACAAGAACACTTGTACTTGAAGTATAACCAAAAATTAAACTTAATTGAGGTGCGAAAACATATAAAATAAACATCAAAACTAAACTAATAAGACAACCTAACCTTAAACTATAAGTTAATGTATCATCAATTTTAGAAACATCTCGTGCACCGTAAGCAGCACCACAAACAGTTAAAACTGCAGTTCCTAAACCCATAAGTGGAATCATTGCCATTTGAACTAAACGCATACTAGCAGCATAAGTACCAACAGCAATAGTACCTCCTACAATAACAAGAAAATTATTAACAATTATTCCAGTAATGCTAAAAATAAGAGCTTCAGCACTAGAAGGAATAGCAACATTTAATTCATCAAAAATAATTCTCCATTTAAAGTCAAAATAACCCCAATAAACATTTAAATAAGTATCTTTTTTTATCCAAAGCCAATATATAAGAACAAAACATGTTATACTGGCAGATAAAACTGTAGCCCAAGCCGCACCACTAATACCTAAATTAAAATAATAAATAAAAATAGGATCAAGAACAATATTCAAAATAGAAGTTGTTAACATAGCATACATTGCTCTTTTAACATCCCCTTCACTTCTTAAAATTGCAGAACCTACATTTGAAAAAATAAATAATATATTAAACGAAAAAACAATATTTCCATATAATAATGCACTATTTTTAACATTACCTGCAGCCATTAAATCTAAAAGAGTAGGTAAAATTAATAAAAAAAGAATAGAAGATAAAACACTGATTATTATAGTTAAAATAATACTGTGTACAGAGGCATTATCTGCACTTAATTTATCTTTAGCACCAATACAACGAGCTATTAAACTATTAGCACCCGCACCTAAACCATTACCCAAACCAATTATAATTAAAAAAATAGGAGTTATAAAACCAATAGCAGATAATGCATTAGGTCCTAAACCAGAAACCCAAATACTATCTGCAAGATTATAGGTCATGATTAATAACATACTAATCATCATAGGCCATGCTAACTTACGAATAGCGATATGAGGATTACCTAAAATTATATCTACATTTTCTTGTTTATTCATGAAAAAAAGTGAGGTGTGTTTTGTAAAATGTGTTAAAAATAGTTAAATTAATAAAAAAATAAGATTTGGAGAATAAAAAAATATTTTTAGAGTTTTTTTATTCATCGTGAGTTCTATGCCAGCAGTTTTCAGTCATTTCAAAGTCGCCAGCATCTTGATTCATGAATGCTCTTTTTTCAGCGAGTAAATTAGCTAATTTACTTTGAGCTGCAACATAAGCATTATCATCATTTGTAGCAATTAAAGTTTTTCTTGCTGCTTTAATTTCTTTGTTAATATCATTTAAGTTTCTCATTTCTAATCACCAAAAATTAATTACTAATTAATGTATATTATTTTAGTATAATATAAACATTACCCTAAGTTTTATTCTTTTAATTCAATTCTTCCATCATTATTAAGTAGAATTTGATTAATAATCATTGCATCAAGTATATTTGTAATGCGGTTACTTGTTTTTTTACTTGTTGATTTGAAACCAAAATTATTTGCAACAGTTTTAATTAATTTTTTAGTTTCTAATGATTTTTGTAATGTTACAACAAGTAATATATTTTGTATAACCTCTTCATCACTTATTAAATCTATACTTGGTTTAACTCTTCTTCTAACGATAACTGGACGCTCATCATTATAGAAATAGAAATCATTATTTTCTGTTATTTTTTCATTTGATATACTGAGAGTTAATGCATCATCAATTTTATTTTTGAATTTTGCTCCTGCACGTTTAAGGTTACATGCTTCTCTTAAACGTACTATTAAGTCACTTTTATGTATTGGACTTTCTTGTTTAATTATGTCTTCAATTTTTGTTGCTACTTCTTCAAGTGGAGCATTATATAATTCTTTTGTATTTTTAAATTGGATGTTTTTTGCTTCAGTATATTTTGGAACTAATTCGTCCATGTTTGTTGCTTTTTCTGTTAGTTTTGTGTCATCATAGAATTTAAGTACATTGTTTTTCCGTTTTTCAATTGTGGTTTTTTCATTAATATCTGATATTAATTCATCTAGTTTGTCCTCTTTAGGTTTTTCTTTTACTTCTGGTTCTTTTTGTGGTGTTGATTCATTTTCTATTTTGTGTTCTGTTTCATATTCTTTGACTGGTGCAATTGTTTCGTTTTTATTCGCCCTATCAATAACATAAACATTTTCTTGAATTTCTGTTGGATTTTCTATTTCTTTTAATGAATCATCAATGTATTTTATTTCATTTTTAACATCATTTATGCTTTCAGTTAAAGATTTTATTGAGAATCTTTCTTTTGGTTTTTGATTATTGTTCTTTTTGCGAATTACTTTATTTTTACGTAATTGATTATCCATTCTTGTAGCTGCTTCGTAGTATTCTCCTTCATGATATTCATAATCATCATATTCTTCATAATCACCATTATTATCATTGTTTTCAGGAGTTAAAACTGTGTTTTCTAGTGAATTTGAGTATTCATAAGGCATTTCTTCATCTTCAGGTGTTAATACTTGAGGTTCCGGAGCTAAATTTACAATATCTTCTTTTGTATTATTTTCTTGTATGTTTACATGTGCTGGAGTTATTACATCTCCAGTTAATATTGGTTCATCATCTATGATTTCTTCTTCATTTTCTATTT
>CAZJLS010000008.1:13663-13987 GCA_964547125.1 uncultured Methanobacteriaceae archaeon
CTAAACCTTCTTCCATATCAGGAGTTAAAACACTAACCTCACCAGAAACATCATCTAAACCTTCTTCCATATCAGGAGTTAAAACACTAACCTCACCAGAAACATCATCATCTAAACCTTCTTCTTTAGTTGTTTCATCATCCATCATATTATTTAATTCTTCTGTAATTGTTGATTCGTTTAAGCTTTTATGGAATGTAAAGTTGGGTTCTGTTTCATTTTCTGTAGATGTAGGTACTTCAGTATTGTGTTCTACTTCAATAATGTCTGGTTTTACTATTGGAGGTTCATGGGTTTGAATTTCTGAATCTAATACTGGTTCTG
>CAZJLS010000008.1:14087-38884 GCA_964547125.1 uncultured Methanobacteriaceae archaeon
TTTCAATTTCAACTTCTGTTTCAACAATTTCTGAATCTAATACTGGTTCTGTTTCAATTTCAACTTCTGTTTCAACAATTTCTGAATCTAATACTGGTTCTGTTTCTATATCCTTATCAGAGGTTGTTTCTTCTTCATCAGTATATGCTGGACTTTCGTATGAAAACATTGGAGGTTCTTCTTCATCTCCAATATTTATTTCTGTTTCATTTGTTGGTTCTTTTATTACTTGTGGTTCTTCTATTTCTATCTCTTCTTCATCTACTTGTTCTTCTTGGTTGTCTGCAGGTACATATACCATTACTGGAGTTATTTCCATACTTTTTGCAGCTTCTAATTCTATACTAATTTCATTTCTTACAGTTTGTCTTTGTGTGCTTTCCACTACATCTAACAATCTTTTACGTGCAAAATCACGGTTTCTATACCAATCAGTACTCCATAAGTGATAAATATTCCAGCCTAATCCTTTTAATACTTGGTCTCTTAATCTATCCCGGTCTGTTGCTACTTTACTTGATGAGTATATTTTTCCATCACATTCTATTCCAAGTATATATCTTCCAGGATTATTTGCATCTATTACTGCAAGATCCATTCTAAATCCAGCACATCCTACTCTTTTATCTACACTGTATCCATTTTCAGTTAAGAAATTATATACTGCATCTTCAAATGGTTCGTCTTCTGTTTCTTCTTGTATTCTTGCACCATAGTTTATTGTTTCTGCATATTCTAAGAAGTTTTTAAGTGCTTTTACTCCAAATGGTGGATTATGTGTTAAGTGCATATCACTTGCTTTGAAATTACTGAAGACAATACATTTTTCTCTTGCACGAGTTATTAGTACATTTAATCTTCTTTCCCCACCTTCTTGGTTTAATGGTCCGAAGTTTAGGCTTAATTTTCTATCTTTATCAAAACCATACCCAATACTTACAATTATTACATCTCTTTCGTCTCCCTGTATGGTTTCTAAATTTTTTACAAAGAAATGTTCGTTTCTATCTTCATTGAATAATGGTTCTAATTCAGGATGGTATTTTCTTTGTATTTCTAACTCTTCCATTATTGCATTTCTTTGAGATACACTGAATGTTCCTACTCCTAACGATTTTCTATCTCCATATTTATCGAAGTGTCGGAATATTTCTTTTACTACAAGTTTTGCTTCTTCTATATTGTTACTTCCTTTTCCTCTATCATAATATGTGTCTTGATGATATTCGAATTTTAATCCTAATTCTGGATCATTGTGGCTTGGTGATGGATATATTAATAAATCATTATCATAAAATTCCTTATTACTTGTAGATATTAACGATTCATGTCTACTCCTATAGTGCCATTTTAACATTTTTACTGGAAATGATAGTTTACATAAGTGTAGAATACTTTCCATATCTAATGCTGTTGCTATTTCTTCATCACTATCTTCATCAGTCATTTGATCAAAGAAGCTTGTTGGAGGTAATTGTTGTGTATCTCCCATTACAACTGCAGTATCTGCTCTCATAAATGCTCCAAGTGCATCTTCTGGTTTTACTTGACTTGCTTCATCAAATATTACTACATCAAATTGTAATTTTTCATTTGTTGGATCTAAGTATTGTGCTATAGATAATGGACTCATCATGAAACATGGTTTGATTTTTTTGATTGCTCCACCTGCTTTTTCTAAGAGTGTTCTTACAGGCAGATGTCCACTTTTTCTTGTGAATTCTCCTGCTAATACTTGATTTTCTAAATCACTTGCTGCTCCGAATATTTGTGGTATTTTATTGTTTAATTTATTGTATAATCTTTTACGATTTAGTTGTATCATTTTTGTATCTAAATCTTTGAATTCTTGTATTTTGTTTTCGTGTAATTCTCCTATAAATGTGGATAATGTTTCATTTCCATTAAATACTATATTCAATAAGCTATCTGCGAAGTTTCCAAGTACTAATGGTTTAACATCTTCTTTTGTTATTCTTCTTTTTTCAATTGTTTCTACAAATATTTTGGAATTAGATTGTAGGCAATCATTTTTCATGTTTAAGTATTGTGACCATAAGTGTAGACTTGGTATTTGTCCTTTCCAGTTTTTCAATTGTTGTTGCCATTCTAAAAATGTTACATCAAATTTTTCTTTTTTAAATATTAATCTATTTCTTGGGTTTAATTTATGTTCTAGATTGGATAGTGTTTTTGTGAATACGGTTCCTGCTTGAAGGTATTCTTGTGCTCCTTCTTCTGTTCTTAAACTGTATAAATCATTTTTTAGTATGTTACATGTTTGTTCTGAGAATGTTCCATTTACTAATAATTGTGTGAATGTTCTCATCCATTCTTCTACAACGAGTAAATTTTGATATGGTACATTTATGTCCCATAATTTCCCAAAGTATCTTTTTCCTGCTTCTTGGTATTTTGTTAGTGTGTGTCTTGCGTTGAAGAATGCTTGTAGTTTTTGAAGGTCTGTTAGTGCTTGTTGTTCTGATGGAGGTTCTGTTATGTATATTTCTTTTAGTATGTTTTTGTAGTTGTTTCCTCCGAAAAGTCTGAATTTTTTTTGGGATGATTTTTGTATTTCGTTTATTAGTGTATTTATGTCTGTTTTAAGTATGTTGTCGTTGAATTTTTCTCTTATTCCTACATTGTCTTGGTAATCTTTTATGCAGTTTATTAGTTCATGTGCTTTACTTGGTGAACTTGTCCATTCTATATTTCCTATGATGTTTGGATCTATTAGTTCTGTGTTACTATTATCTAATAGTTTTAGTGCTTGTATACTGTTTTTATATTCTTTTAGTGATGATGGTGTTTTTATTCCATAAATTTGGTTTATTGTATCTGCTTCGGTTATGAAATGGTCTAAACTGATTATTGTGTCATCTAATAAGAATTCTATTTCTCTTAAATCTTGAGGTAGTAAGCTTTTTGGTTTTGTTAGTCCCCATGGATTGTCTTTACTTATTGTCCCATTTAGTTCTGCTAAGTTTTCGAGTGATAATATTATTTCATCTAAGTCTTTTAGTGTTAATTCTTCACTGTTTGTGAATCTTACTAGTGGCAGGAGTCTTCCTTTTTTTGAGAAGTAGTCTTCTGATGATTCTTTAATTCCGTATAATTGGAATGGGCTTAGTTGTATTTTGTATACTGGTTTGTGTATTATATCTGCATATTCATCTAATTGTCCTCTTAGAAGTTCTAATTTTCTTATTGTTTCTTCTATTTGGAGGTTTGATTGTTTTTTAACATTTGTACTTTTTTCTAAGTCTTTTAATATTTTTTTTCTTCTTGCTTTATGTGAGTGTAATTCAAGTACAAATTTTCCAAGTCCTACATTTTCCATTCTGCTTTTAACAACATCGAGTGCTGCCATTTTTTCACTTACAAATAGGACTGTTTTGTCTTCAGCTAATAATTCAGCTATTAGGTTTACTATTGTTTGTGATTTTCCGGTTCCTGGTGGTCCTTCCACTACTAGATTGTGTCCTGCTTTAACATTTTCTATTGCTGCCATTTGTGAAGAATCTGCATCCAGTACATTGTATTTATCTGTGTATTGTATTTTATCTATGTCTTCTTCAGTTACATTTTCGTCATAAATGTTTTCTTCTGGGTTGAATATTGCTTCTATTAGTGAGTATCTGTGTCTTATTTCACTGTTTTTAAATGCTTCAGGGTCTAAGTCGTTGTACATTAAGAATTTTGTGAAGCTGAAGAATCCTAGTGCTACATTGTTTAATATGTCCCAGTTTTTTTCTGTTTTTACTGCTTCTTTTACTTTGTTTAAGTATTCTAGCACTCCTTCGGGATTTGTTACTTGGTGGAATTTTGGTAGTTTGATTCCGTTTTCTAGTAGTTTTGCTTTTAGTGATATGTTTGTTTTTATTTCTTCTCCTGTCCAATGTAATGTGTAGCTTTTTCCCACGTTTTTTCTTTCCATTTCTACTGGTATTAATATTAATGGTGCTAGGTTGTTTTGTTTTGGTTTGTTTTTATCTTGCCATTTTAGGAATCCTACTGCTAGATATAGGATGTTGTATCCTTGTTCTTGTATCATTGATTTTGCTTGTTGGTTTATGTAGAAGAGTCTTTTTTGTAATTCTGAGGGAGATAAATCTGCTTTTAGTGTTTTGTCACCATCTTTAAATATTTGTAGGTCTAATGATGGGTGGTCCCATATTCTTCTGAATCTTGATTGGTCTTTTTCTTCTTTTTTGTTTGGTGAAAATGTCATGGTGTGGTTTTTAATTACTAGTGTTTGATAGACATTTAGGGGTGTTTGGTTGCTTATTGTTAGTGTTTTTGATCGTGGTTTGAAATTTAGTAGTTGGTTTCTTAATGTGAGGTCTAGAAGTTTTTTTCTTAGATTGTAGAATTCTTTTGCTATGTTTTTTGATGATGATGCCATTTGATTTTCCCCTATTTTTTATTTAAATTGATTCAGAATTTTTTTTATTTGTTTGTTTTTGACTATTTTATTATTAAGTTGTTTATTACATATAAAATTAGTTTTTAATACTGTTAAGCTTAAGAGTATTACTTTTTAAAATTTTTTAAAGAATTAAAAAAATGAGGAAAAAATTAAAAAAAAGAATAAAAAATGAATAAAAAAAAGTTATAAATTATTAATAGCTGCTACAATAAGTTGAATAGTTTTTTCAACATCATCCATACTTGCAACACTTACCGGAGTGTGAATATATCTAGTAGGAACACTAATAACACCTGTTGGTATTCCTTCACGAGTAAGATGTATTGCAGTACCATCAGTAGTTCCACCATCACTTACTTCTAATTGATAATCAATATTCTCATTATCTCCTGCAGATATTAACATATCTCTTATAATTTTAGGAGTTATTATTCCTCTTCCAGATGCGTCTATTAAAACAACTGCAGGTCCATTACCTAATTTACATGGTGCTTCTTCTAATTTTATTCCGGGATGATCCCCAGATAAAGTAGTATCTAATGCAAATGCATAATCTGGATTTAATTTAAATGATGTTACCTTAGCTCCTTTAAGTCCAACTTCTTCTTGTACAGTTCCTACACCATATACTGTTGCACGAGTATTAACTCTTTTTAGGACTTCTATCATAACATAACAACCAATACGATTATCTAATGCTTTTCCCATTATACAATTATTTGGGAATTCTTCAAATAATGCGTTGAATGTTATTGCATCACCTACAGCAACCATTGTTTCTGCTTCTTTTTTATCCTTTGCTCCGATATCTATAAACATATCATCGTAGGTAATTACTTTTTTACGTTCTTCAGGTTTTGTTACATGAGGTGGTTTTGATCCTATTACTCCAATATGTTCTCCAGATTCACTGTGTATTGTTACAGTTTGGTTCATTAACATTTGGTCATTTATTCCACCGATTGTTGCAAATTTTATATAACCATTATCATCTATGAATTTTACCATCAAACCAATTTCATCCATGTGTGATGCTAACATTATTGATGGTGCACCTTCTTCTCCTTTTTTTGTACAAATGAGATTTCCCATTTTATCTGTTTCTATCTCATTTGCTGTGTCTTTTAGTTCTCTTCTAATTATTTTTTCTATTTCTGTTTCAAAACCAGATATTCCAGGTGCTAAACTTAACTCTTTCATTAGTTTAATATTTTGACTAATTTTAATCATCTCATTTAATTTTTTTTACTTGAATATTTTATTTAGATTTTGTTACCTTTATAATTTTTTAATACATACTCATAATCTTTTAAATGATTTATATTTATTAATTCTAATGGATTATCTTCTTCTATTGCATAAAATGTATATTTATTTTCATACATTTTTCCAAGTATTGGATTTATGTTGCTGTTTTCATTTTCTAAGTATTTTATTAAATCTATTCGGTTTGTTGCAAATGGCATACCTAGTCCAAGTGTTGTGTTTAGTTTTCCTATTTTTCTTCTTCTAAGTATTGTTATATTTTTTTGGGGGTTTTTTTCTTGGTGTTTTAATATTTTTTGATATGTTTTTGTTGTTATTGTGGGTTGGTCTCCTGTTGTGCATAATACTGTTTTTGATTTTGTATTTTTTAATCCATTCAATAATGATTGTGATAAATCTACATCATGGTTTTTATTTTCTATAATTTTCAAACGAGGTTCTTCAATATTTGAAATTGCTTCTAAAATTTCATACTTGCAATGTCCAAGTATTAAAATAATTTCATCAACATTTAATTTAAACACATGATCTAAAGTTTCCCCAAGAACACATGAATCCGCTAAAGGAAGAGTAAGTTTATTATTTAAATTACGACCAGCATCTAACAAATCACGTCTCATACGAGAATTCTTACCTGCAGCAGTAACAATAACAGAAATATCAAACATAAAAAAATAAGAAAAAGAAGAATTACATTAAAAAAAAATTAACCAGCAAAAGTTGCAACTTCTTGAGTAGAAGACTCTCCAGTATCATTAACAGTAACATTACCTGGAATCATCTCCTCAACAGCCGCATAAATGGCCATACCTGTACCATCTCCTTCAGTCCACATAGTAATACGAATAGGATAATCTAAAGGATTAGTTACAAAAATACCAGTACTTGGACTGAAACCATATAAAACCGCATTTTCCCCAGTAGTCATACCAGTAGGTAAAGGTGCCCCAATACTTAATGCAACCGCACGTAAAACACGAGCAGGAGGACAAACACCATGAGTAGCCATACCAGATGCAGCTTCAGGTTCAGGAACACTGCTAAATGCAACATCTTCACGACCACAAGCTTGACTATGTGCAGGAATAATAGTACCATTCCAAGCTAAAACAAATTGCCGAGCATTTAATGCCCTATTTGCATCATTATATTGCGGGTGACTACCTAAAGTAGTAACAGCACTAGCAACTTCAATATACTGAGTATCATTAGGAATATAAACAACAATACTATCACCAGACGGATGACAAATAGCATACTGATAAGCATCTGGCATTGATTGTAAAATTTCAGGAGTAATATAAGAACGACCATCATTAAAACCTGCAACAGCAACTTGTAAGTTATATTTACTTCCAACAGCTGCAGATTCATACCATGCTTTAACTTGAGAAATATTATTATCTGACTTTACAGTATTCTCATTAATTTGATCTCCAGTAACATGACCAACAGTCTCACCAGTAATATTATTTATAATATCAATACCATCTTCAGTTTTAACTGCCTGAGTATAAGGAATAATATAACCAGAAACAGCTCCTTCAGGTTTATGAACCACAATACTACCATTATCAATACTTACATAACCAGGACCTTCAAAATTTGCAACTCTACCATTATTATCAACAGCTCCAGTAACAATTTCACTAGCAGGCATTGAAGCAACACCAGTAACAATAGAATAAACAAAATTCAAATAATGACCTGTAGAAATCTTATCCACAAGATAATCTAAATTAATAGCAGTAGGATAACTTTTAACAGAACTTTCATCAATAACATCATCACCACTAAAAACAGTGGATCCATTTTCACCAACTAATATATCATTCATATCATTTAAAGATAAATGATTAGTATTAGCTATACTAAATGGAGCTAAAACTAAAATAATGGCAAATAACCCAATTAAAACTTTAAATGATTTTGTACTTCTTCTTTTTCTCAATAAAACAACCCCATAAAAAAATACTATAAATATTAATTTTTCTCATTTAAAGATTTAGAAATTTCTTCTAATCTATCTTGTATTTCAATAATTTTATCCTGACCGTTTCCACCAATAAAAATAGCATCTTCAAAACTATATTCTGCTACAAATCCAATAATATCATCTAAATTAAATGCTATTTCTACTCTTCCATTAAAATTTATATCATGCAAGCGATATTTAGCTTGATCCAATGTATTTTCTAAACCAGGGAATAAAACAATAACTTCTGGATAAGAAGCTGCTATCTCATCCAATATATCTAATCTTGACTCTTCATTACTACGTGGAGTTCCAATAAAAGCTGCATAAAAATGTTTTTCATCTAATAAACTTTTAACAGCACTAGAATTATCAGTTTTTCCAATATAAATATCACATTCATTTAAACGTATGACTTTAAGTCTACCATCTACTGGTAAAAATTTAGTTAAAGTATTATCTATAATCTCCTCATCAATATCTAATTTAGATGCAATAGATTTAGCAAGCCCTGCATTAAATTTATTGAATTCACCAAATAATTTTAAATTTTTATCATATTTATCAAATATATGTGGATTGGATATATTTTCTTTAAAATCATTATAATCCACATCCCTAACGAAAACATCATTAATATTGCTAAAGAAATTTGCTACAGTATTTTTATAATTTTCAATAGTTTTATGAACATTCATATGGTCATTACCAATGTTTGTTAAACCTGCAATGTCAATGTCAAAACAATAATTGACGAAATCTAATGTCATATCGCAAGCTTCAATAAGCATAACATCATAATCACCATTTTCTGCTTCTAAAATCAAATCATAATAACCATAGAATCCTCCCCCAGCATTACCCCCAGTCAATACATTTAAACCAGCGTTTATTAGTATTTCTTCAAGCATTGTAACTGTGGTTGTTTTTCCGTTAGTTCCAGTAATGGCAATTGTGAAAATATCTTTATGTTTAGTTAAAACATCACATAATAACTTACCTTGATTTATATATTTTTCACCAAGAGGAGTATTATACATACTTGGACTTAAAACAATAGCATCACATTGATTTATTACATTCTCATTAGTATATCCTAAGTCTATTATAACATCATCCATTTCAAATCCTATTTGATCATCATTACTTATTAAGTTTAAATCTAAAATAGGCAATCCAATATCTGAAAAATCAATGTTTGTAGATGAATCTGTAGCATATACTTCCCAATCATGATCAAGTAATGATTCTAATGCTTTTTTTCCTTCTACTCCAAGACCAATTACTGCAGCTTTCAAAAAATATTATTCCCCATATGGTTTTTTTAATAAATTTTATTATAATATTTTAAAAAAAGTATTTAAATTTAAATACATTTTATAATTATGATTGTTAATTATATTTAAATGTATTATTTTTTTAAAAAAAAATGAATAGATATTAATCTTCAATTCGTTTAATTTTGTAGTTTGTTCCAAAAATAGTTTTACGTGTACGATGTGTTTTAGCTTTATTTAGTAATCTGTTTAATTCTTTAATCTCATCTTTTTTAAGATTAGATTGGAAATTTTTATTCCATTTATTTTCATATAATTGAACTTCACTTAAAAGATCTTTACCTTTTTTTGTTAGTTTCATTTCTTTTTTACGTTTATTGTTAGGATTTTTTGTTGTTTTTATGAATTTTTTATCTTCAATTTTAGCTATTAATCTAGTTACACTAGATTCATTCATATTAAATATAGAAGACATGTCTTTTTGACTGATATTTGCATTTTCTTGTATGGACATTATTACTTTAAATTGAGTATATGAAATATCATATTCATCAAGTTTATTTTTAATGTAGTTTTCATGCTTTTGAGAAATTTCATTAATCAAAAGCATTTCTTCATTCATTCCAAGAATATCTCTATATAAATCAATTTCTTTATCATTCATTTTTTTGTTTTATTCTTCTTTCTTTTTTGATTTTTCTTCTAGGAGAGTTTTTAGTTTATCCATTGCTTCATCAGTGTCTATTGAATCATCATTTATCATATTTTTTACTTTTTCAACAGAATCCTCTTTTTCAACATTTATTTTTTTTATTTCGGTTACTGGTTTTAGATTTTCTAATTTTTCTTTATTTGCACTTGTAAATTTCTTTGGTTTGGATTCTTTATTTTGTGTTTTTGCTTTTATTTCTTGGATTGTATTTTCAATTTCTGGTTTTCTTTCTTTAGTTTCTGTTTTTGGTTTTTGTGTTTGAGTGTAATTTTTTTTTCTTAATTTGTTTACTCTTTCTATTTCTTCACTATATCTTTTTGCACTTTGTTCTAGTGCTTTTCTTCTCATTTCTTCTTCATGAAGTATAGCTTCTTTATTTACTTTTTTAGGTTGTGGTTTGTTAGAGTGGGTGTATTTTATTCCATTTTTGTAAAGTAAACCTATTGAACGTCCTATGAATAGTATCATAAATGGTGCGATTATAAAGTATGCTATGTAGTCTCCACCAGATATTAAAGATAATAACGCCCATAAACCTGTGAATATTATGGAATATATATAAAACATTGCAAACCATTTTGTATAGTTTACAAATCCTATTTCAGTATATATTTTGAATATTTTTTTAAATTTAAATCCTTCTTGTATTTTTCCAGTAGCTATTACTCTTGATAAACTCATGAAAAATGGGTATGAGAAAAGTAATCCAAGTAAGAATATTATTGTGTAAGTTATCAAATATTTGGAAGATATTATTGCATACACAAAGGTTTCTATAAATTCCCCAGTGATTAATCCTATTGCTGATGTGTTTGGAGTTATTAAATTAATTATCATCCATAATGGATTAGGATTTCCTGATGCTGAAAAGAGTAAAAATAATATGGCTAATGGTATTAATGAGTATATAAATGCTAATATAAAGTATTTTATTCCATCAATAAGATTTTCAATAATGTTAATTTGAGGTATTAAATCTGTATTTCTCATTGTTTCTAATACAACACTGAAGAAATATCCAAATATTAGAATTTCAATTATTAAACCAATCAAGAAAAATATTATGTTGTATGGTGCAAATAAGACTGTTGTATATAAGTAATGTATTATTACAAATAAAACACTTAATATTATGTATTGTTTCCAGTTTCTTAGTGGATGTTCGATACTATCCATTAGGTTATCTAATATACTCAAATTAATCAACTCCAAAAAAAATTTTCATTATGTTTTTTATTTGTTTTTTTTATAATAAAAATATTTATGTGTGGAATTAAATTTTTAATTTTTTAATTTCAATATATATTAAACCTGTGCTTCTTGCAAGAAACATTAAAAGAAATGGTTGAATTAATATTAAGTTTAATAGAGTTCCTAAAAGTGTAGAACCTATAAAATAAGAAAATATTAAAATTAAAAAAATAATTAACAATGTTGATATGAACCATAATAAATATTCAACCCATATTTCTGAGATTATGTTAATTATTGTTCCTAAATCAACACCTCTTATTATGTTATATTCATCAGCATATCTCCCAATTCCTACAAATAGTAATGATGAAAACATTAATAGTATTATACCAATCCATGTTGATTCTGTTACTGGCATAAATATATAATCCAACAATAAATCCGGGAAAAAATCCAAATAATTGATAAAATTAAATAATAAATCAGAAGTTGTGTTTCCAATTGTTAATGCTGTGTTAAATGAATTTGATGGATTAAATGAATTTGAAATAAGTAAAACTAGAGTTAAAATGAGCATTGGAATAATGAAATAAAAGAATAGTAAAAATATGAATTTTATTCCTTCATATATATTGAATAACCAACGAAATTCTGTTATTTGAATATTATGGATTGTGTTATGTGTTATTCTTATAAAAAATCCTAAAATTATAATTGTGAAAAATAAAAATACTATAATGCTTAAAATGTTAACTTCATAATAAGCACCACTTATAACAATTGGGGAGATTGTTAGTATTACATTTAATAATACTAAAAAACCTATTAATAAAAAATATTTAATATGTTTTAATGGAAACAATAATGAATCATATATTATTTTTGGTGTTTTCAAATTTAATCTCCCAAAATATAATGGTTTAGATGTCTATGTATCTTATTTGTTCATAATTGAATACTTGTACACGGTATTCGTCCCATTCTTTGTATTTCGCATCTAAATATTTTTCACTTATTTGTGGTCCTAATGCTTTTAGTAATACTTCTGAATTTTCTAGGCTGTGATATGCTTCCCATAAACTTTCAGGTAATGGTTTGAATCCTAATTTATGTAGTTCTTCTTTAGGTGTTGTGTATAAGTTTAAGTTTGTTGGTTCTCCAGGATCTATTTTATTTTTAATTCCATCTAAACCTGCAGCTAGCATTGCTGTAAATGCTAAGTAAGGGTTGCATGTTGCATCAGGTACACGGTATTCTATTCTTGTTGATTGGAATGTTGCTGATGGTATTCTTACTAGTGCTGAACGATTTTTAAGTCCGTAACTTATATATGTTGGTGCTTCGTAACCAGGCACTAATCTTTTGTAACTGTTTACTGTTGGATTTGTTATAGCAGTTAATGGGAATGCATGTTCTAATATTCCTCCAATAAAGTATCTTGCTGAGTCACTTAATCCATATTCTCCATCAGGGTCTGCAAAAGTGTTTTTCCCATCTTTAAATAGGCTTTGGTGACAGTGCATTCCTGATCCTTCAACTCCATTAAACGGTTTTGGCATGAATGTTACTCTGTAATCTTTATTATTAAATGATGCGATATTGTCTACAATTGCTCTTATTGCTTGTTTGAATGTTATTACTGCATCTGCTGTTGATAGTGCATCATCAAATCTGAATGATATTTCATTTTGTCCAGGTCCTACTTCGTGATGGTTAGATTCTATTTTAAAATCTAATTCTTGTAATTTTAATGTTATTTCTCTTCTGAAATCAACTCCTTTGTCTAGTGGGTCAACATCAAAGTTTGTTGCATTATCATATGGTTTTGGATGACCTAGACTATTTTTATCTAGTATATAGAATTCTGGTTCTGGTCCTAGGTTGTATGTGTATCCTTTTTTTGATAGTTTTTCTAATGCATTTTTAAGTAAGCTTCTTGGGTCTCCAGGATATGGTTTTCCATCTGCATCACATATATCACAAATAAATCTACATGTTGCTGATTCTTGTGGTCTCCATGTTAATGGTGCATATGTATTTATGTCTGGTTTGAGTAGTAAGTCACTTGAGGATATATCTGCAAATCCTTCAACACTTGACCCATCAAATAGCAATCCTTCGTTGAAGAGTGTGTCCATATCTTGTGGCTTGAATGGTAATGATATGCTTTTTGGTATACCATGTATATCTACAAATTGAAGTCTTATAAATTTGATTGTGTCATTTTGTAATTTTTCTATTAGTGTGTCTATTTGTTTATTCATTTGGATTTATTCTCCCATTATTGCTTTGATTGAATTTGTTAAGACATCTAATTTATTATTGTTTATTCCTACAGCTAGTTCTTCATCTTCTACATTTGCGTATTTTCTTGATCCATCGCATCCTAGTGTTATGTTAATAGTTTCATCATTTATTGGTTTTGCTACTGCATCAGCACATACACTTTGTATTCCTGCAAAGTCTACATTTATTCTATCTGTTTCTTCATATATTAATGATTGTGCTATTTTCATAGCCTGTACTGGTTTTGCGAAGAATACTACAACATCAGGTAGATATTTAGCTTCTTTTAGTGGAGAGTATACTATTGCATATGTTTCTTTTTTAAGTGAAGGTAATGCTTTTATTGTTTCTTTTGCAGAGGCTGTGTCTTTAAATCTACCTAATTTAACATAAAATTCTCCACTTTTTAATTTTTCAGGTAAGTCTGTTAGTCCTAATGCTGCTGCTCCCCCTTTGCATGATTGTTCATTTAATGTTGCATAGAAACTTTCTCCTTTTGATGCTAATTTTGTCATTTCACAGTGTCTTTTTGGTGTTTCTACTTTTTTTATATTTTCTGGTAGTTCTGATTCATTTTTTATTATTTTTATTGCCACTGGTTCAGAGTTTAAATTGAGTTTTGTTTTTATTATTTTAGATGCATTTTCATTTCTTTTTAAATCATTTTCTACCATTTTTATCAAAACCTAATGTTCTTTTTTTATTATATATGATTATTTTTTTATAAATAGTTATAGTTATTTGATTTTAATGTTAATTTGTTATTTAATTTATTTTTTTACAAATTTATTAAGATATTGTATATTTTTTAATATATTTTTTTGCACAAACTTATAATTTTTTCATATAAAAATTGTCGGAATATTACTTCCAACATAGATGATTTTTAAGGAACAGAAAAATCTTCATCTTCATACTTACTGCAAAAAGTCTTAAAATCACAACCATTACAAGTACGTTTTTCACCATTTCCAGTCCATGATTCTCTTATTATACGCCCATTCATTTCATTAATAGTACATTCTTCAATATTTGAAACAACCTTATCAAATTCAGCTAAAGCCAAATTAGTAGTATCTTCTCGAATTGGAATAACACGAACACACCTATCTAATTTAAATTCAGTAGATAAATTTGGAAACTTTTTAGAAGGATCCCAATTTATAATTTCATTTTCATCTTCAAAAAAACCTTTTACATCAGTTTTACCATTAATAATATCTTCCTGAATTAATTCAATATCCATTTCCGAAGGTTCCAATTCATTTAAATAAAAAACAATACCACCAATAACCGATTTACTATCTTCTTGCATTTCTCTAAGCCATGCATAAGTTTGAATTTGCCAATCATGACGTTGCCAAACCATATGATCAGAAGGCGGACGTTTCATACCTTTATAATCAATAATAATTTCATATTCATCACCTTCAAGAGATATTAAATTATCCATAAAATCTTCATTTTTAGATAAAAATTCAACAATTTTATTAGATGGATTATCCCACTCATCCTCTACTTTTAAACTACTTAAAACATCAATAATCCCATTAACACTATAATATTTACTCCTACTATGTCCTTCAGAATAATTAGGCATATTCCGAACACCTTTTAATAAAACTTCAGCATTACTAACTAATGGAAACAAATAAGGACCAATAATATTTATCGCAGATTCAGCACGAATACTATATAATAACTTATGAGGATGATTATTATCTTTACAATAAGAATTTACTTTATCCCCTTTCTTATATGGACAAAAATAATCTTCTGGAGGATACAAACCTCTAACTTGCAAACGTTCATCAATAATTTCTTCAAGAGGACGTATATCTTTTTTCCAATCCCACGGGAAATTTTTATTACCTTCTTCATAATGAAGATATGCTTCTTCCATAATTCCATGAATAAATTCACCAAACCATAATTGAACTGGTTTACTTGGAGGTAAAGCTCCCATATTTTGATAACGATACTGTAAATTACATGTTAAAAAACTTAAAATATCACCTGTTAAACTATATTCAGGCAATGTGAAAGATTTATTTCGTGACGATAGCTTCATAAAATTACACCACCCATTAATTAAATTAAATAAATTTCATTAAAACCAATATATTCTTCATTACGATTCCAACCTAATGCAACATTAGGAATATTTTTATGCTCATTTTTACCTTCATAACCATCAATATTAGAATTCAAACCAATTAACAATAAAACATCTTCAGCACGAGAAAATGCAACAAAATACAAACGAGTCAAATCATCAAAATTCCTATCAGAAACCTTACGATCAGATAAACCAAGATTACTATGCCTCCTAACCCTATCTTCCAAAATTACATCATTTGGAGATTTTTTAGGAAATCTCAAACTACTAGTTTTAGCAATATTCCTATCAAAACGAGACCCCACATCAACAATAACAAAAGGAAACTCCAAACCTTTAGACTGATGAATACTCATAATATTAACTGAATCATGAGGTAAATTATTCAAATAAGATTCATCAACACTTACACCACCAGTAGCAATAGGAATAAAAACATTCCATAAAACTTCATTCACACTACGTTCTTCCAAATTCTCATTATTAAACAAAATACGCCCATTAAACTCATTGAAAAAACTAGACTGACTAATAGTTTTAGTAATCGTTTCAAAATAAACAAAACCTTCAATATCATCTTTAAAATTAGGCAACCACCTAACTAACTTATAAGCTAAATCAAGCAAACCAACACTATTAGGCCATCTATCAGCATTATATGGAATACGAGTACGCCAATGAGTCATAAATTTATACAAATCAATAGGCTCCTGAGGATCAGGTGAATTTTCAACAAATTTAATAGCTTTTTTTCTCCAACGATTCATCTTAATACTTGCAGATTTAGGAATCTTCTTATTTTTCTTTTGAATAATACCATCAGGATCAATACATTCCAACATCAATCCACAAAAAATACCAACATCATCAATACTCTCCAAATCCTGACCCCTAGGATTGAAAACATTAATTTCATTATTAAAACTACCCAAATCCTTCTTTAAAAGATAAGGCAACATATACTTCCCACCAATACGTTCTTTAGGAGAATAAGATAAAAGAGCAATATCTGAAGGCGAACCATCACTAGGATCTAACTGCAACTTAATAGTACCTTTATCCTTAGCTAAATCAATATCCATTTTACGAGTATTAAATACAACATCCTTATCATTACTGGCATATCTAGACACAGTATCTTTATTTAATATTCTTTTAATTTTTAATTCGACTTCCCCACCTTTAATTAACTTATTAATTAAAACACTTAAATCCTTAGATAATATTTTAGCATTCTGACGAAACATACCTAAAATAGGAACATCAATTTTATTATCTTCCTTATTTTTTGCAAATTCAATATTAGGTTTTCCACTAACACGTGCATCTTGATAATTAGAATCAAGCCCAACAAAATGATTACATAAATCCACAATATGTTCACTTGAACGATAATTATTTTTCAAATTAACTTCAGTAACTTCAACATTTAAACTTTTAAATGCTCTCTCTTTAAAATCTGTGAATAAATCAACTGTAGCTCCCCTAAAACGATATAATGACTGATCATCATCTCCCACTACAGTAATATTACCACCATTTTTTATTGCAGATTCTGCTATTTTAAAATAAATTTTTTCTTGTAATAAATTAGTATCTTGATACTCATCCACAAGCACAACACGAACTGTTTTTAAATATTCATCTAATTTCCCGTTATTAAGATATTCTAAAAATCTAAATTCCAACATTGGGAAATCTAACATATTCCTATTTTTTAATTCTTCAGTATATTCACTTATACAGTCTAGTGCTAATTTTGCCCCTTTAGATCCATCATCCAAATCTGCCCAGTCATTAACATAATCATAATATAAGCGATTTTTAAACTTTAATAAAACTTCGCACATACGTGAAGGATTAGCTAAACTTGTTTCCTTATTATCAATTTTTCCAAGATAACTTTGTAAATCTTTATTTTGATATTTTTCTTCTTTAAATAATGCAATTTTGTTCATAGCATTTTTAGCTATAAAATCTTCGATTATTATCGGTTGGTTGGTTCCTGGATCTCGGTGTAATCTCATTAATTCTTCACTAATACTATCTAATGTCCCAGTCATTATTTTGTTTAAATCTAATTTTGCTAAATGACGTTGAATTGTCTCATCTTCTATTAATACATCACCTATTATTTTATTTTTTATTGTTTGACCCCAGCTTAATATTCTTGATAATAATTCTTCTGCAGCTTTTTTAGTGAATGTTGTTACAAGTATTTCTTCAGGTTTAATATCATCCACAAATATGTATTTTAATACTTTAAGAACCATTACTGTTGTTTTTCCACTTCCAGGTCCTGCAACTATAAATCCTGAGTCGTTGATATTTGCTTTTATACTATTGTCTTGTTCTATGTTTGAACTTATGTCTCTTTTTAATTCATTTACTACTAATTCTTTGAATACTTCATAGCTTATCAGAAAAATTCCCCCTCTTGTTTTAAATGTTATCTTCTATTAGTTTGTTTAAAAAGCATGCTAGATTTACTATATCAATTCTGTTATGTTTTATTATTGGTATTATTGGACCTATATTTCCTGTTTCTTTATATGTTTTCCAGTATCCTGGTATGTATTGGCCTGGAACATCATCTATCCTGTGGAAGTCGAATATTTCGGATTCTATTGTTTGTAGTTTGCAGTTTGGTAGTTTTTCCCCCCATATTTTACGTGCATAATACATTAAGTCATAGTTTATTAATTTTGGTTGTTTTAATCTGTATAATCTGCTTCTTGTATCTATGAATGGTACATCAAAACATTTTCCATTAAATGTTACATATATACTGTCTTCGTTTAGGTGTTTGAAGTATTCATATAATATTGTTGCTTCTTCATGATAGTCTTGTAGGAAGTATTGTGTGGATATTATTTTTTTGTTTTTGACTTCTGCTATTCCTATTAGTATGATATGTGTGTTTGTTAATCCTAATGTTTCAATGTCCATGAATTTGAAGTTTTCTTCTGGTATTTTTGAGCTTATGTTTAGCAAATCTGTTTTGTTTTTTGTTTGTTTGATTAGGTTTATTTTTGTGTTTATATCATTTGATTCTAATTGTTTTAGTGTTTTTTCTGCTTTTATTTTATATTTATCATGTTTTAGTAGTGTTTGTATATTTGTGTATCCTTTTTCTTTTAGTTTTATTTCTGTTTTTTCTCCAATTCCTTGTATTATTTTCAGGTTTTCGTATATTTTATCAGTATTATCTTTTATTTGGAGTTTTCTTTTATTGTCTGTTTTTATGATTTTTAAACCTTGTCCATATTCGTTTTCAAAATGTTTTGCTCCAGGTAAGTCTATTAGTTTTTGGTTTTGGTATTTATTCATTAAACCTTCTTTTAATTTTTTGAAAAATACATCTCCAGTTTTTAAACTTCTTTCTATTGTTTGTTTACTTGGTGATTGGCTAGTTAATGAATTTTCAAGCATTTTATTTAAGCATGCTCTTTTTAAGTATTCTTCGTGTTCTCTATTACGACTATTCATATTTTAATCTCATAAACTAAATAGGACTAATATTTGTAAGTTTTTTTATATTTTATATAATATAGAATTTTTGCAAGCATTTGAAAAGTGAAAAATAAGTTATGATAATTATGTTTTTTAGTATATTTTCATATTAAATGATAAGTAGTCATATGGTAATTCGCAACATGGTTTTATGTGTTGTTGGTTTATTGCTACTTCCCCATATTCTTCAAGCGTTTGTATTAATGATTTTTTTATTTTTTCTATGTTTTCTGGATTGTATATTTTTATATTTCCCATAAATCCTGTGAATTCTTTATTATTAAATATCATTATATTACTGATTGTATCTGTCTCGTTTTCACTTTGGAGTATTTTGTTTATTTTTTCTATTAAATTTTCTTTGATTTTTGTTTTTTCTGCTTTTATCATATTATTATTTTCCTATTTGTATTTCTAGTAGTAGTTCGTTAGCTTCTATATGTGATGGATTTATTTTTATTGCTTTTTTTAGAAACATTACTGCCCCTATTTTATCTTCTTGTTTTTCTAGTATTGCCCCTATTAAATATAGTGCATCAGGATTTTTCTTATCTTCAAGTAATATTTCATTACATATTTCTTTTGCATATGTGTAGTTTTTATTATTATAGTGTTCTAGTGCTTCTTGATATAATGTGCTTTCTTCTGGTTCTTCTATTTTTTCATTTTCTTCGATTATTTCTATTTGTTCTGTTTTTGTTTTTGTTATGTTATTTTGTAGGTAGTTTAGTATGTCTTGTGTTGCTTTTTTGTGTAAAGGTTTATTATCGTTTCCACATTTTGGTGAGTATATGCATGATGGGCATCCATCTTCACATTCACAATTGTCCAATAGGTTTTTTGTGCTTTTTACTAATTGGTCGAATAGTTGTGATGCTTTTTCACTTATTCCTATTCCTTCATCGTATGCATCGTAGATGAATATTGTTGCTTCTTGTGTGTCTTCATGGTAGTTTGTGCTTAATCCCCCTATGTCAAATCTATCACACATCACATGTAATGGGAATAATCCTATTAGTGCATGTTCTGCACCATGTAATCCTCCAGCAAATGCTTCTTTATCAGTATATTCTTCTTCTATTTTTTCTTTTATTTCTTCAGGTATTGTAAACCATATTCCTTTTGTTTTGAATTTTAATGGCGGTAAATCTAGTATATATGAACCTATTGTTTTGCTGTATTGGATTTTTTTATATCTATGATAATCTTCTGATACTTCCAATTCTCCAAATTGCACTAATATATTTCCATAGTATTTTCTGCTTATTTTCTTTGTTATGTTTATTTCAACATCTTTTAAAACTGTAGTGTGATAGTTTACTTTTTGTTTTTCAACATTTACATAGTGTTTTTCTAGATTTAGGTATTTTACAGTATATGTTTCCCCTTTGTTAATTAGTACTGCTCCAGGATGTGCTTCTCTGTATACTTGTGAGCGTTCCATTATTTCTAATACTCGTCCATTATCCACTACTTTAAAGTAATCATTACTTAATTGATCAAGTGAATAGTTGAAGCTTGGACTATCATCATATGGGTAGGTATATAATTTGTTTGCAAGTTTTAATTCTTTTTCATCCAATAAGATATTTAAATCTTCTGCTTTTGCATTGAAGTAATTTTTAGCTTCATCTAAATCCAAAGGTATTTCGTTTGCAGCACAAATAAGATGAGATTTTGTAATTTTTGGATTATGTAAATCTATTACCACATTTTCATGTGTTTTATCAAAGAAAAAATCAGGATTTTTCATAAAATACTGATCTAATTGATTTTCAAATGCAACAAGAATAACAAGTGATTTATTTGTTCCTCTTCCAGCACGACCTCCTTGTTGCCAAACACTAATCATAGTTCCCGGATAACCACTAATGATTACTGCATCAAGAGAACCAATATTAATACCCATTTCCAATGCATTTGTACATGTAACTCCCAAATATTTTCTAGATTTTAAACCTTCTTCAATTTCACGCCTATCTTTTGCAAGATAACCTGCACGATATGCTGTGATACGATTACTTAATGACCTTTTATATTGAATCATATCATTTTTAGCCCACATAGCAATAAGTTCTGCAATTTTTCTTGAAACAGTGAAACATAATGTTTGAATATCTTTTAAAAGTAAAAATAGGAAAATAAATTCTGTTTCTTGATGTATACTTGGAGCTTCAGCATTTTTCTTTTTCTTTTTCTTATTGAATTCTTTATACGGATTATATAAAATAAAATCCTTATCTGCACTTGGAGAAGTATCTTTATATATATGTGAAAATTTTTCACCAGTTAAACGTTCAGCCAATTCAATTGGATTTGCAAGAGTAGCACTACTTAAAATAAATTGAGGATTAGAACCATAATACTTACAAATTCTCTTTAAACGTCTAATAAGAAAAGCAACATTAGAACCAAAAACACCTTTATAAAAATGTGCTTCATCAATAACAATAAATTTCAGATTACTATAAAAGCGTCTCCACTGATGATGCCATGCTAAAATATGATGTAATTGATAAGGATTAGATAAAACAATACGAGATTTCTGTCTTATAGTATATCTTTTACTTTTAGGAGTATCTCCATCATAACTTGCAGGATTAAAAGAAAAACCTAAATCTTTTTCTAAATTTTCTAAAACATCTAATTGGTCATAACTTAAAGCTTTAGCAGGGTAAATATATAATGCTGTAGCATTAGAATCTTCATATAATTTTTCAAGTACTGGTAAATTAAAAGAGAAAGTTTTACCTGAAGCTGTAGGTGTGGTGATTATAACATTTTCCCCATTTCTAACACGTTTAATACTTTCAGCTTGATGTTTATATAATTTAACATTTTTACTTGAAAGATAATCAATGAAATTAGGGTTTAAATTCTCCACATATTCAAACTCAGCCTTTTGACCAGGTATAGTCTCAATATGTTCAATTTTATTTTTAAACCTAATATCTTTTTTAAATTTATCAACAACTGACATAAAAATACTCACAAGAAATATTAAAATAATATAAATTTAATTAATTAAAAACCTGCAATTACATTACCTATAGGAATACTAATAAATTCTTCAAGAAGACCCGCAATTACCATAATATACATTGCAAAAATAAATACTGCAATAGATTGGAAAAGGAATTTTCTATTAATATTATATGATTCGGTAATTCCTTTACTAATAGCATCTTTTAAAAAGAATATTTCAAAATATGCTAATAAAAAACCTGCAAATGTATTTAAAATTGTAGATATATCTTCTGGAAGCCCATGAACTAATGTTAATTTAATAAATAAAAATGGATCACCTGTAACCATATTTGTAGCTGCCGAAACATAACCGGTCATACCCATATTTACAACAATATCATAAATACCACCAGCACCTAAAAATATGGAAAGAACATACATCATAAGATTAAGTCCACAATTATTAGAAATTATCTCCCATGCAGTATCCCAACTGTAAAAAGTTTCTTGAGCAAGATATGCATCATTATCATAAGCATAATCATAAGGTTCATCATATAATGCAAAAGAAACAACACATGTAAGAACTGCAAATATAATAACTGCTAAAAGTAAGATTTTATGATCTGTGAAACCTGTTTTCAAATAATAAAAATAATCATCTAATAAGGACATCTACCATACCTACATAAAATAATTATATTGAATATATATAATTTAAATTGTATTAATATTAAATATTTTGTTTAAAAAATAAATAATTGAGTGTTTATTATGGCAATTATTGATGTTGATTTTAAATCTGAAGCATTAATGAGAAATGTGAAATTTAAAGTTATTTTACCTATTGAAGAAAATTTTGATAATAAATTTAAAACATTATATTTATTACATGGCATGTTTGGTAATTGTGATGATTGGATTAGATATACAAATATTGTTAGTTTAGCTAAAGAACATAACTTATGTGTTATTATACCAAATGGAGATAATTCTTATTATATAAATGATGAAAGTTGTCATAATTTATATAGTGATTATATTTTAGAAATAGTTAAATTTACACGTAAAATTCTCCCAATTTCTAAAATTAAATCCGATACTTTTATTGCAGGTTCTAGTATGGGTGGTTTTGGTGCATTGTATAATGGTTTAAGATTTAATAATGTTTTTTCTCGCATTGGATGTTTTTCTCCTGCAATTCACCATGAAATATTGGAAGAAAATAGTGATTGTCAGTTTATTGATGTTAAAAATTTTTTAGAAAATAAATTTAAAGCAAATGATGATTTTAATTTAAGAAATATGTTTAAAAATGTTGATGATGTTCCAAGTATTTTTATGTTTTGTGGAAGTGACGATTATCTGTTAGAGTCTAATTTAAGTTTTAAAAATTTTTTAGAATCTGAAAATGTTGATTTTATTTTTAAAACTGGTGATGGAGAACATAATTGGAATACCTGGAACAAATATTTACCTATTTTTTTAGATTGGTTAAATTTAAAAGATTGAAAAAAAATATTTAGATTTTATCTTTTTCTTTTTTCTACTGCTTTTCTTCTAAGTTTGTTTGTTTTTTCGTGTTCATTTTCACCATAATATTCTTTTCTTTTTTTACCATCATTTAGGCATGGATTTACTGTGATAAATATTACTATATTGTTATAACAGGCCAATACTATTTTAATTTCATCATAATATTTTCCAATTGGTGCTTTAAGATATAATGCATATCTATTTTTACCTAAATAGTCAGAGGTTAATATTTCGTCTTTTTCGATTTTAGATTGTATATATTCGAATTTAATACCATTCTCATCTAGTTCTTCGTTGAAATGTGGGCTTTTTATGGTTTTAATATTTTTATTGCCTTTTAGGAAGTTATCAAATGTTTTGTCTTTGTAAAGATCCATTTCTTTTATTTCTTCTTCCGTTATATTGTCTATTGGTTTATCTGTTATTTCACTCCATTTACAGTTACAGTTAGTGCATGAATATCTTATAACTACTGTTCTTCCAGCATTATGATCTTCATATTTATTTATTTTGTCTTTACCACATTTTTTACAGTAAATATCTTGTGCTGAGTTTATTTTATTGTCGAAATCTTTTATTTCATTCATTTTTTCCAATATATTATTGTTTAGTTTTGTTGTTTGTTGGAATTTACTGTTTATATCATATAGGTTTTGGATTATTTTGTTTATGTTTTCTGTTAGATTGTTGTTTTCGAATATTTCTTGATTTGTTGTGTTTATTCTATTTTTTACATTTCTTAATTCTATTTTTTTATTGTTTAATTGTTCTTTTAATTCAATATTGTTATTTTTTAGTTGTTCTTTTTCTTTTTCTAATGTGTTAATTTTGTTTTTATTAGAGTTTAATTCTATTTTTAGATTATCGTTTTCTTCTTTGTGTTTTAGGTTTAATTTTTCTTGGAAGTGTTCTATTAGGTGAATTATTTCTTCATCAGATGGATTTTCCTTTGAAAGTGTGTTTATTGAGAATAATTTTATTTTTTCTTCCATTTTGGTTTTTTCTTCCTTAAGTTTTTTGTTTTCTTTTTCTATTTGGTTTAATTTTTTGTTTGTGGCATCTATGGTGTTTTTGATTTTATTGAGTTTTTTGTTTTCTTCATTTATTTTGGTGTTTTCTTCTTTTAATTCAGTGTTTTTTTGCTTTAGTTTTCTAATAACTGTGATGTGTCTTTTGTTTTCTTTTTCTAATGTTTCTAGCTTGTTTTTTGATTCTTCTTCTTCGTATTCTTCAATGCTCATTATTTTTGGTTTTTCTGAAGATACTTCTTTTGTACACTCTTGATTTAATATTCCTGAGGATACTATGTGTATTTCTTTTAATTCTTCTGATTCTATGATTCCATATCCGTCATTTATGGTGAATTTTTTTTGTGATATTTTAATCATCCCCATTAATTTTTTTAAAGTATGAAAAATAGTTTTTTTAAGTTTGAAATGAATTGATTTTCAAACTATTATCTTTTATTAGAATGTAGTTATATATAAACTTTTTTACTTTTCTAAACGTCTTCCTGTTGTGAA
>CAZJLS010000009.1:0-38292 GCA_964547125.1 uncultured Methanobacteriaceae archaeon
TCCATTTTCATTTAATGAATTTCTAGATTATAAAAAAGAATTAAATCAAAAACCCTTAATAAAAAATGAAATAAATACTGAATTAGTGAACTATTTTGAAGAATACAGGCAATATGGTGGAATGCCAATGACAATATCTTCCGAATATAATAAAGAACTAATACTAAATGGAATTTATTCTTCAATAATATTAAATGATATTGTAGAAAGGTATGAAATTAGAAATATTGGTATATTTAATAGAGTTGTGAAATTTATTATTGAAAATATAGGAAATCCAATATCTGTAAATTCAATATACAAATACTTAAAACATGACAACTTAAAAATTAGCAAAAAAACCATCTACAATTATTTAGAATATCTAGAAAATGCATATATCATACTAAAAGCATCCAAAGAAGAGTTAATTGGTAAAAAAGAAATCACAGGTTCTGAAAAATTTTATTTAACAGATTTAGGTTTTTATAAATCACAACTTGAAGAAAAACAAGAAAATATTGGTCATATCTTAGAAAATATTGTTTTTTTAGAATTAAAAAGACATGGATATACAATAACAATTGGAAATGTTAAAAATAATGAAATAGATTTTGTATGTAGAAAAAATAATCAGAAAATGTATATTCAAGTGGCATATAGAATTGAAACTGATAAAACTATTAAAAGAGAATTTGACCCTTTATTAATGATTAATGATAATTATCCTAAATATGTATTATCAATGGATGAAATTCTTCAATCTAAAGATGGGATTAAACATATGCACATAATAGATTTTTTACAAAATTTCAATTATGAATTTTAAATGTATCTGTTAAAAAAATCTTATTCAAAAAATAAAAAAAGAGTTTTTGGAGATTATTTTGTTCCGTATACACGATCTCCTGCATCTCCAAGTCCAGGAAGAATATATGCATCATCGTTTAAACCTTTATCTACAGTTGCGCAGAATATTTCAACATTTGGATGGTTTTCTTCTATTGTTTTTATTCCTTCTGGTGCTGCAACTATACATAAGAGTTTTATTTTTGTTACACCATCTTGTTTGAGTCTGTCTATTGTTGCTGATGCACTTCCACCAGTTGCTAACATTGGGTCTATGATTATTACTTCTCTTTGTGCTATATTTTCTGGCATTTTATAGTAGTATTCTACTGGTTGGAAGGTTTCTTCGTTTCTGTATAATCCGATGTGTCCTACTTTTGCATTTGGTATTACATTTATTATACCTTCAAGCATACCCATTCCTGCTCTAAGAATTGGTACGATTGCATAACTGTCTTCGTTTAGTTTTTCTGTTTCCATTTCTTCTAATGGTGTTTGTATTACTGCTTTTTCAAGTTTTGCATCTCTTGTTGCTTCGTAGCATAGTAATGTTGATATTTCTGTTATTAGTTCTCTGAATTCTTTAGTTCCTGTTTTAACACTACGTAATATTGCTAATTTATGAGTTATTAATGGATGATCTAATACATTTTCATTCATTCTATTCTTTCCTCCGGAATACAAAGATTTAAAATTACTCCTACAATTGCTGCAAGTGACATACCTGATATTGCAATTGATAAATTACCCGCTACTATAGATAAGGTTGCTCCACCTAAACCTAATACAAGCATTGTTGCTGCTACAACTACATTTTTAGTATTGTTGAAATCTACTTGGTTATTAATTAGTATTTTTAAACCGTTTACACATATAAAACCATATAATAATATGGATACTCCACCAAGTACTGGTGCTGGTATTGCTGTTAGTAATGCTGTTAGGTGTCCTGAAAATGCAAATATTATTGCTATTATACCTGCTAAACCTATAACATATACTGATGCTACACGGGTCATTCCTACAACAGAGGTGTTTTCTCCATATGTTGTATTTGCTGGTCCTCCAAGTACTGCTGCAAGGAATGTTGCAAGTCCATCACCTAGTAAGGTTCTGTCTAATCCAGGATCTTCTATTAAGTCTCTTCCTATAATTTCACTTAATACTTTATGGTCCCCAATATGTTCCACCATTGTTACTAATGCTATCGGTACAATTGTTAACATTGCTCCAAGATTAAAATTATAATGTAAGAAAGGTAAGTAGAATTTTGGTATTTCTATTATTCCTGCAGTTGTAACAGATGAGAAATCCACCATTCCAAGTAGTGCTGCTACAATATATCCTGCAATTATACCTATTAAAAATGGTATTACTTTTAATATTCCTTTTCCTCTAACTGCCAGTACTGCAGTTGTTAAAAATGCTACTAATGCTACAATAATATTTTGCCATGGCATTACATCTAAGTTTAATCCAATCTCTTCAATTGCTGTTGGTGCAAGGGATAATCCAATAACCATTATCATTGGTCCAACAATAACTGGTGGTAGTAAACGATTTATCCATGCTTTTCCAGATATCCGTATTATTAATGATACTATAACATATACTAATCCCACTACCATTAATGCAGAGAATACACTTCCTTTCCCTGCCAATGCATAACCTGCAATCATCGGTGCTATAAATGCAAAGGAACTTCCCAAGTATACTGGGCTTCTTCCACGAGTACAAAGCAAATAGATTAATGTTCCTAAACCTGAGGATACTAATGCAACTGGTATTGATAAAACATCTGCCCCAGTTGTTGTGTTAACTAATATTGGTACAAGTATTGTTGCACCAAACATTGCACACACATGTTGAATTGAGAGTAATAACCAGTTTACTGCTGGTGGTTTATCTTTTACACCCAAAATCATATTATTATTTTCTTCTGTCATTCTTTTTCATCCGCACAATATTTTTATAAAAAAAAGATTTTTCAACATTATTAATTATGTATAATCATAATAATAAACTCAACTAATAAGTAAAATAATAATCATTTTAATGAAAAAAATTTAATTAAAAAAAAATAATAAAAATAATACAAGATACATATGTCATTTTTAAAGTTAATATTAAAAAATCCATTTAGAAGTAAATCTCGTGCAATACTTGCAATAATAGGGATAGGAATTGGAATAGCAACAATAGTTGCACTAGGTGCAATGACCGAAGGAATGGTTGTAGGTGTAGATGAAACACTGCATGCTGGAGGAACAGATTTCACAGTAGCAGGAAACCCTGATAATGCAGAAGACACAGTTATGTCAACAAATCAATTCGCATCATTTGGAGCAATGCCATTAAATGAAGAATGGGTAGGTATAATACAAAATGTAAGTGGAGTTAACCAATCAGCAGGAATATATAATACAATAGTTGCCATAAAAGGAACAAATGATCAAATAGTAATAATTGGAATGGAATCACAATATTTAAACTTCGCAGACACTAAAATAATGGAAGGAAGAAGTTTTAAAGATAATACTAGTGAAATAGTCCTAGGAAAAATGACTGCTGAAAGTTTAAACAAAACTGTAGGAGATAATATAAGCATACAAGATAAAACATTCGAAATTGTAGGAATAAGTGAAAGTGGAGATACAAATCAAGACCAAGGAGCATACACTAGTATAAATAATGCTCAAGAATTAGGTGATGCAGAGGGCAATGTATCTATGATATATGTTAAAGTAGATAAAGGAGTAGATGTAGACAGCGTAACAAAAAGAATAAATGACACCTATGGTGAAAATGTAACTACAATCTCATCAGTAGCAGATATTGAAGCAATGCAAGATGTGATAAATATGCTAAACAGTGCATCATGGGCAATAAGCCTACTTGCAATAGTTATTGGAGGATTAGGAATAATAAACACCATGCTTATGAGTGTAATGGAGCGAACAAGGGAAATAGGAGTTCTAAAAGCTGTAGGATGGAGCAGTAAAAAAATATTAACAATGATAATGGGAGAATCCATAGTAATAACCGTAACTGCAGCAATAATAGGATCTATAATAGGAGCACTTGCAGTTATAGGACTAAACACACTAAACATACTATCACTAACACCAGTATTTACAATAAACACATTTATAGAAGGATTTTTAGTAGCAATAGTAGTAGGACTAATCGGAGGATTATACCCTGCAATAAAAGCAGTAAAACTACCACCAACAGAAGCACTACGATACGAATAAAAAAAAAAAGGAGTTATACAATGAGTGAAAACATAGTAGAAGTAAAAAATCTAGTAAAAACATATGAAAAAGGAAAAGTAAAAGCACTAAACAGTATAAACTTCACAATACAAAAAGGAGAATTCGTTTCAATAATAGGACCATCTGGAAGTGGAAAATCAACCCTACTACATATGCTAGGAGCACTAGATATACCAGACAGTGGAGAAATAATCATAGACGGAGAAAACATACAAAAAAGCAAAAAACTAAACAAATTCAGATCAAATAAAGTAGGATTCATATTTCAACTACACAACCTAATACCAAACCTATCTGCAGTAGAAAATGTTGAAATACCAATGTATACACAAAAAATAAGCAATAAAGAACAAAGACAAAAAGCCCTAGACCTCCTAGACGACGTTGGCTTAAAAGATAAAAGTAAAATGAAACCCAACCAACTCTCAGGAGGAGAACGCCAAAGAGTAGCAATAGCAAGAAGCTTTGCAAACGACCCAAAAATAATACTCGCAGACGAACCCACAGGATCACTAGACTCAAAAAACAGCACCAAAATACTAGAAAAACTATACAAACTAAACAAAGAAAAACAAGTAACACTAATAATAGTAACTCACGACATGAACGTTGCAAAACTAGCAGACAGAGTAATAGAAGTTCTAGACGGACAAATACTAGAAAATAATGAAGACTCACTACTACACAATGAAATAAAAATATAAAAAAAAGGAATATGTTAAAATGGGACTATTCGACTTTCTAAAAAAAGAAAAAAAAGAAGAAACTAAAAAAGTAGAAAAAACAGAAACACAAAAGAAAAAAGAACACGGAAACAAAATCCTAAAAGAACTAGCAGAAAGCAGCACCGATTTAAATGTGCGAATAGCCTCAGTAATGAACATACAAGACGAATACGAACTAGCAGCAATAAGCAACGAATTCAAAGACAGAAAAGTAAGAACAATAGCAGTAAACAGAATAGAAAAACAAGACATACTACACGACGTAGCAATAAACAGCAAATACTCAGACACCCGAATGCTAGCATGGACAATACTCGGAGACGAAAAAAGAGCACTAGCAGAAGTAGCAAAAAACGACAAAAACAAAAAAAGAAGAGAAACAGCAGTAAACAACATAGACGACAACGAAATACTAGCAGACATAACAATAAACGCAAAAGACAAACACATACAAAACCTAGCACTCAAAAAAATAGACTCACAAAGAAACCTAGAAAAAATAGCCCTAGAATCAAAAAACAAACACATAATCCTAAAAACCCTAGACAAAATAGAAAGCAAAGACGAAGGAATATACAGAAAAATAGCAGAAAACAACCCCGACAAAAACATCAGAATAGAAGCAATAAAAAACATAAACAAAATAGACACACTAAAAAACATAATAAAAAACGACACAAACAACAACGTAAAAATAGCAGCACTCAAAAAAATACCAAACACAGAACAAAACCTAATAGAACAAATAATAAAAGAAACAAACAACAAAGAACTCCAAATAACAGCAATAGAAAAACTAGAAAACGAAGAAATACTAGCAAACATCCTAAAAAACAACACAGACAAAACCATCAACACAGCAATAATACACAAAATAAAAACACCAGCAATACTCGAATACATAATCAAAACACACAAAGACAAATTCATAAGAGCAGAAGCAATAAAAAAAATAAACAACCAAGAAACACTAAAAGAAATAATAAAAAAAGAAACAGACCCATACTGCCAAAAACTCGCAATAAACAACCTAACAGACACCACCACACTCCAAGAAATAGCAACAAACAACCCAGATGAAAAACTAAGAAAAAAAGCACTAAAAAAAATAAACAACGAAGAAACACTAAAAGACATAACAATAAACACAGACTACGAAAACACAAGCACAGACGCATTCCAAAAACTAAAAGACATAACCAGTTACATAGAACTAGCAGAAAACCCAAAATACAAAAACATAAGAATACAAGCAACACAAAAAATAACAACAAAAAATGTACTAGAAAACTTAAGCCAAAACTCAAAATACCCAGAAACAAGACTAGAAGCAACAAACAAAATAAAAAACCAAAAAATAATAAAAAAAATAGCAACAACAGATCCAGAATGGGAAGTACGATACGCAGCAGTTAAAAAAATACACACAATAAAAGAACTAAAAAAATTAAGAGAAACAGAAACCAACAAATACGTACTAGACCTAATAAACAATAAAATAAAAAGAATAAAAGGAAAAAACTAAAAAAATCTAATTTTCAACAAAAAAAACTACATCGAAAGATTTTAACAAACATAAAAAAAATTAAAAACTGAAAGGTTATTATTATACCTCGAAATCAATTATTTGATCTTACTAATACTAATAACCCTCAAAAAATTAGTACTATTAAAAAATTAGTGTTTGGCTTTTAAGCCTTGCAAATTTAATTCTATTTTTTGAAGTATTTAAATTTAATTATTACAATATCCTAAAAAGGGATTAATTGATAAGTAAGCGTAAATGTAAATAAAAACACAAAAGATTATGCAATAAATCAAGTAATCCAAAAATTAATAATACTAAATTTGATAAAAAAAAGTAAAAATACACAAAAAGAATAAAAAAAAAAAGTATATTTTAAAATATCTATTTAGTAAATATTTGAGCTATACTTTTTTGGTTTATTCCATTTATATAATCTGTCATTGTTTTAAAGCTTCTATATTCAATCCAACCTCCGCTTAAACTATTTGCAACCATAAGTTTCTCTGTTTTCAAATTCACACCAATTACATACTCGTAATGACCATACTTATTCTTATATTTATTATGAATAAATACACCAGTATGCTCATCTTTTACAAGTTTAGCTAATTTTTCATATCCTAAATCTGATAAATAACTCCAAAGAATCTTAATATTTAGATTATATTCTTTAGCTAATTGTTTTATTGCTTTTTCTAAACCAGCATGTCCTGTACCTGCAGTTGTTGTTTCTGCATATTTTGCAATTAAAGATTCAGAAACTAATTTACCAGTTAATTCATACCATACAAGTTGTATTGCATTTGGACCACACCAATAATTAGTTTCTTGGCGGATAACATTCTTATTATTTGGATATCTTTTAGATAAGTACCAACCACTAGAATTTGGTGTTATATCATCACCTACTGCATTTACCCTATTGGGATTGGTATTTGTTTTAACTTGTAAGTATACAAAGTTTGGGTTTCGGTTGTGTGTTTTTCGGAATGTTTCTACACGGGAAATAATCTCATTATACTTTTCATATGAGATGTATTCAAATTGTTCTATAATATTTAAGTAGATTCTACGTTTTGGACTTATTTTACCTCCATTACTTAAATATTTGTTTATTCTCTCTTCCATATCGAGTACTGTTGAGATTGGAAGTATTTTATCATCTGTGGAAATATTTACTGGTTCTAAATAGATTTGTATTGAATCTGGTTTGTCAATTTCCCAACGAGATAAGATATTTTGAAATTGTGCATAGGTTATATATTCTTCTTGTGTGGAATAGTCTATGTATATTCTTCGCTCAGGTGTTATTGTTCCACCTTGGCTTAAATATTTATCCACACGTTCTTTCATATCTAATATTTCGTTTTTACTTAATTTTTTATCTGTTTTACTTATATCTATTGCCATTTTTCTCCATTTAATTTCTTTTATACTCTGTACTGCCAGTAATTTGGCAAGATGTATGCTTGGTCTGTGTCGTTGCTTCTATATATTCTATATGCTACTCCTAAACTTGTATCTGTTAAGTTTGGTGTGTATCTTACTGTTAAATAATCTGTATCTTTTGTAAAAACATCATTGTGGAGTTTGATTCTTTTATTTTCATAGTCTACTGTAAAATCTATATCTTCTATTAGTTCTCTTTCATTATCGCTACCTTCATTTATTAGGACTTTTCTTAGGGTGCAGACTGGATCTACTGATAGGCTGAATTCTAAGTCATTTTCAAGTTTTGCTTTATTATATGGGATGAATGTATCTATCATTATATCTAATGGAAAGCCGTCACAGACATTATTGCCTTGTGCATCTAATATTTCATCCCCATTAGAATTGTATTTATAGAATGCTTCCATTGTTAAACCTTTAAGGTATATGGGATTGTATTCTATTTCCAAATCTCCTTCTTCTAGGTTGAAGTAGTCCCCATTAAAGTTTAGTATGGTGTTTCCATAGTCTTCAATATCATAGGTTTTGTTATTATATTCAAGATTGTATAGTTTTATTTCACTTGTAGTGTTGTAGTCTTCTGCTGTGTCATAGTCTACTTTGAAGTCATGGTCTTCAAGAAGTGCTATTGTTCCTTCTGTGTTTGTGAAGTTTACTGTTTTTAAATATTTTACTGCAGGTTTTGTTAATGGTATTTGATTTGTACCTGCTAAAAATATGTTAAATTTTCTCAGTTGATTTATTATTAATGGATATTCTTCTATGAAGTTTATTGCATCGTCTGTTGTTTCTATTTTGTTTATTTCATTATTGTATAGTATTGTTAGGCTCTCTATTTCTGTTTTTGTTAAATCTAATTGTTTGTTTAGGTTGAATATTGCTTGTATTTTTTCAAAGCTTGTTTCTTCTGTTTTTATTTCTGCAATATTTCTTGATTCTGTTTCTGTTATTGTTTGAAGTAAGTATTCTCCGTTGTCATTTGTAAAGTTTGTTTTGTCGGTATTGTAATATTGTTTTATGAAGTCTTCTGTGAATTTGTAGTTTTTTATATCTATGGGGTTTATTATTTTAAATCTGTCACGGTTTATTTGGTTTCTGTAGATATCTATTTTCACATTTACATTTTCTTTTTTTGTTATTTTGTATGGGTGGTAGCATCTGCTCCATATACTTGCATTTAGCATTGAGCCTGTTCTTGGTGTGAAGCATTCTGATTTTAAATATCCTGTATGTGCAGGTATTGTATCTGCTGTTAGTAGTATTCTTGTTATGCTTGGTGTTAGTGCGGTGTTTGTTGTTGATAGGTCTACTTTTAAGTATAGATATGTGCTGTTTGGGTCATTGTATAATTTTATTTTCCCCTCTTCTGTATCGTCTGCGAAGTTTACTTCTCCAGTGTTTATGTTTTTCCAGTCTTTTCCGTTTTGACTTATCCAATAGTCTATGTTTGTTCCCTCTGGAATGTTGTCTCTTGGTGTTATTTGAACATATCTTATTGGATTCATCCGTAATGTTTTGAAGTATATTGTATATGTTCCTGTTGGATGTGTGTTTATTGTTTTTTCTATATCTATTGTAAATGCAAAGTCTATTGGTGGATTTTGACCATTATGATATTTTAGTTTAGATTCTTTTTTTCCATGTTCTGTCCATGAGTATCCATTGTTTTCTGATAGGTAGCATGATCCTTCTGGATATGTGTCTTCTCCACATGTACTGCTCCATCCTCCAATTCCATAAGCATGTTCATAGCTTGTTAGTGGACTTTTAACTAAGAAAAAGTATTGTGAGTCTTTTGTTATATATGGTGGACTGTCAAATGTGATTGCTGTTAATGCTGATGATGTTACTGTGAATTTGTATTCTGCTTTTGCTATTTTTTTACTTTCATCTATTATTGGAAGTTTACTGTCATCACTCCACTGGTATACTTCAATTATTAATGGATATTCTGCATCTTTATCTCCTTTTAGATTTAGTGTTATTGTTTTTAGGTATCCTGATTCTTTTGCTGTGAATTTTTGTGCTCGACATACTGCAGGTATGCTTGTTGAATTTATGTCTGTGTATTTGTTTGGAGTGTAGGTTTTTGTACGGTTGAAGCTTATATACCAGTATTCGTTTGCTTTCATTCCACCCCATGGTCCATTGTTATATGTTTGTCTATTTATGGTTTCTTCTGTTTGTGTTGGTATTTCTGCTCTACCTTCTGCTGTGTTTATATATGCTGTTGTTTTGTTTCTGTCTATTGTGTTGAAGTTTTTAAATTCTGTTGAGCCATGAAATTTTGTATCATTGCTTAGTGTGTAGATTTCTTTTCCATCATCGTTACCTGCACTTATTCCATAACTGTCTGAGTGTAATGGGATGGGATTTTGCCATACTCTTATTTCTGGGTCTGTACTGTCCCATAGGTCGTTTATTTCTTGAAGTTCATATTCATCATTTTCTGCATAGTTTCTAAGTAATTCTTCTGTTATGTATTTTTGATCTCCAAATAGTGTATCATCATAGTGTAGATGGTGATAGTTTAGTATTTTACTTATTCTTTGAACCATAATTTTTTATGTTATTTCTAATTCTTCTTTTAATGGATTGTTTGGAGTGTTAATGTATAATGTGTTGTTTATATAATAATAGGAGTATGGGGTTTCTTCTAGTGTTTCTAAATTATATGATTCTGCATATATTGTGTATTCTTTATTTGTTATTTGTCTTATTTCTTCAAGGTATACTGTTTTGTATATATTGTTTTGTTCTGTTATGCTCCAATTTATAGCAGAATCTGTATTTTCCAAGGTGAATGTGTATTTTAGAAGGAAATTTGCTGTTATATTTATATCTTCTAATGGTTCGAATGTGTCATGTGATATTAGTGTTCCTTGGTAATTATTTTGGCTTCCTTCTGTTTTAACTCCAATTTCACACACATCTTCCATATCATCTGTTAGTATTGTAGATTGTAATACTATTTTATTATCTTCTATTCCTATTGCTGGTGCTACTTGATCTGTTTCATTGTATAATTGAGTGTTTGTTTTCTGTGGTTTTTTCACATCTTCCCCTTTTTGTCTTCCAAGACATATTTCATATATTGTATCGGTTGTTAGGTTTGCTATTCTCTCTTGGAAGAATTTTATCCCATTATTTGTTATAAGATTGTTTTTACTGATTATGGGATATTGGTATTGTTTAAACATTCTTGTGTATTGGATGTTTATTTGATATTCTCCTTTTATATTGAAGTTATCCATATTTTATTAGTTTATTAAAGTATTCAGGATTGTTTGTTTCTAATTTTAAGATTACTGTGTTTTTAAAGTTTATGAAGTGGATTTTTATTGGTTTTCCATTACTTTGTATTGTTGTTTTCTCTTCTTTTTTATTTTCAAGATTTGCATCATATCTTGTGTTGTTTTGTATTATTGTGTATTTTGTTTGTTGTGTGTTTATTGTTTTGTTTGGATTTGTTGTTATTTTTACAAATTTAGTAGTGTTAAGGTTTATTGGTATGGTGTATGTGTATTGTTCTGTTTCTTCATTTGTAAATGTGTTTAAAGTGGTGTTTGTTGTTTGTATATCTTCTAGGTTTATTGTTTCTAGTTGTATTAGTTGTATGAATTGGTATTGGCTGTTTATTTTTAGATTGTTTTCATTTTTTGTAAGACTTTGTGTTTTGTATTGAACATATGATTTTTGACTTACTGGTAGTGCTAGATTGCTTATTTCTTGTACTTCATCAGTTATTAGTGCTCTTCTGTTTGTTGGTATGTTTTTATAGTCAATATTAATATTATATACATTGGGATTCCAGTTTTCCCTTGTATACATATATTTGTTATTGCAAGACAATTTTTATACTAAATATACTAATGTGAAGTTAACACCATTTACTAATGAGTTTGAGCTTAATTTTCTCTCTAAACGATTGTAGAGCACTCCATTTGTATCTAATCCAAAACTCATATAGTAAGGATTGTTTATTATTTGTTCTGTTTGTGTGTATGTTCCCTCATCATTTTTCTTTTCTATTTTAAATGTTAAACTTTGCAGTAAGGTTATTTCATGATACCACCATTGGTTGGTTTTTGGTAGGAATAAATCTTTATATATTCCACTTGTTGGAAGTACTGCCATATTGTAAAATCCGTTTTTTGTTCCATAACCTTCATATCCTACTCTTGTTTCTAAATTGATTCCTTTTAAGATGCATGTTTTTCCTGATTTGTATGCAGTTAGACTGTTACTAGTGTTGGGTGTTCCTATTATTGGTGCTTCTATAAGGTTGTTATCTGTGTCTTCTCCAGTTATTTTTATATTTTCAAGTAGTGTTCCGTTATTGTCTGTTAGGCGTACTGTTATTCCCACATTTCCGTTGGAGTCTGTGTTTGCTATGTCTATTATTCCTTTATCACTCATTTTTTATTTTTAATTTATGTATTCTATTTGTGTTTCTCCACTTGTTCCATTGTAATTTCCTATTGCAGCAAATGAATAGTTTACTGTAAATATTGTTCCTGTTGGTCTGTCATAGTTTATTGTGACTTTTGTTATTCCATCTGTGTCTGTTGGTTGTGGTGAGAAGCTTTGGGATTGTCCGTTTAATGTGAATGTTATGTTGATTCTGTAACCTGGTATTGGATTGTTATTTGTATCTGTTAGTTTGATTTTGAAGTCTTCTCCTTTGTGGAGTGTGGTATTTTGTGGTGTTAATTTTGTGTTTATTTTTGTGTTTGTGTATTGTAGGTTTAGTTGTGCTGTTTTACTGTTGTAGTTTGTATCTCCACTGTAGTATGCTGTGAATGTTCCATTGTTTGGGTTTATGTTTGTTGTTTTTAGGCTTAGTGTTGCTAGTCCTTGGTTTACTGTTATTGTGTCTATTGTTGTTCCGTTTTGTATGAAGCTTACTGTTCCTGTACTGTTTGTTGGTAGGTTTACTTTCAGTATGTAGTCTGTTGTGGTTACGGGGTTTGGATTTGCTGTAAATGTCATTGTTGGTGTGGTTTTGATATTGGAGTTGGTGTTGGTGTTTTTTGCTTTTACTGTTATTGTGTCAAATCCGTTTGTGTATTCTTGGCTGTCTGCTATGTTGTAGTTTGTATCTCCTGTGTAGTATCCATATATTGTGTAAGTGTTTGGGTTTGTGTTTGAATCTGATTTTAGTTTTATTTGTGCTGTTGCTTTGTTGGTGTTGGTGTTGGTGAGTGTTGTTTTTCCTTGGTATCCTGTGTGGTTGTTTTGTGTGTATAGTTTTACTGTTCCTGTTGGTGGTGTGTTTTCTCCTTCTAGTGTGATGTTTACTGTGTATTCGTCTCCTGCATAGATTGTGGTTTCTTCTATGTTTATTGTGAATTTTTTTATTTGTTTTTTTGTGTTTGTTGTGGTGTTGTTTGTTTCTACGGTTATGTTGCTTGTTCCGTTTGTGTAGTTTTTACTGTCTGTTGGTTTGAATATTGAATCTCCAGTGTAGTATGCTTTTATGGTGTAGGTGTTTGGAGTGGTGTTTGATTGTGATTGTAGTTGTGTAGATCCGTATGCATTTCCCCCACCAATATCTTTTAATTCTATTTCTCCTTGTATTCCTGTTAGTGTTCCATTGTTGTTTTCTCCTGTGTATATTACTACTTTTCCTGTTGGTGTTATGTTTGTTTGTCCTGTTAGGTTTACTGTTACTGTGTATGGTTCTCCTTGTTTTATGGTCTCAGGTGTGGAGTTTATTTTGAATGTTTGTATTTCTTCTATTGGTGTGTTGTTTTTTGTTATTGTGAATGGTATTCTGTATTCTTCTTGTGTGTATGTGTCTTTTCCATTGTATTTTTCATATTCTGGTATTATTACTCCATATGTGTATTGTCCTGGTGCATAGGCTATTTTACATTCTGCTATTCCTTGTGCGTTTGTTAGCACTGGTCCTATTCTTTCATTTGCACCAGTAGTTGTTCTTGTGAAATGCCAGTATACTGGGATGTTTTCTAATGTTTCTAATGTGTCACCATCACGTACTACTGTTTTTATTGAATTTGAATCTGAGTATATTAGTTGGCTGTTTCTTGTTGGTGTGGAGTTTATGTTTAATGGATGTTTTCTTATTGTGAAATTATCAATATTTAATATTGACTCTTTGTAGTATCCTTGACTGTCACCTTCATAGATTATTTGTATTTGTTTGTTTTCTTTAGGTGACATATTGAAATGTATTATGGCTTGACCTTGATTGTTTGTTGTTGCTTGTTTGAATATTTCACCATAATTAGAATCCGTTAGTGTAGTGTTTTTTAGCAGTATTGTTTGGTTTGGGATTTTCTCTCCATTTTCATCTTCAAGGGTTATTATCATTTCACCATCCACATATACTGTTGTGGTGTTTGTTTTTAGGATTGTGTTTATGGAGTCTATTACATTTATTTGTGTGTTTGTTTCTGTTGGATAGTATTTTAAACTTTCTCCTTCGTATTGGATGTTTAAAGTGTATGTTCCAATTGTATTTGGTGTGTAGTTTAGTGTTGCTACTCCATTATTATCTGTGATGCTTGTATATGTTTCTTCATTTATAATCCATTTTAAGCTTTGATTTTTTAGTAATTGTCCTTGTTTACTGTATAGTATTGCAGTTATGATATTATTTTTATCTTTTAGACAGTTTATTTCATTGTTTATTAGGATTATTGTGTTTTCTAATGTTAATGGTTCAAATGATGGTATTTTATAATTAGTTTCTTTGTATTCATCGTCACCATAAAAGCTTAATTCTAAATCTCCTAAGTTTTCAGGTATTATTGCTGATTTAGAAAATGGTGTGTATTTGGTTTTATGTGTTTTAATTGTATCTATTGTTACATGTTTGTATCTTAATTTTACTTCCTTATCATTTAAGCTTACACCATCACTGTTGTATAATTTGCAACTTATATGGTTTGGTGGTATGAATATACTGTGGATGTATGTATCTCCTGCTTCTTCTGTTATTTTTAATTTGAAGTTTATTTGATTTGCTTCAAATATTTCACTGCCAGAATAGTATGCAGTTATTGTGTAATCTCCAACAGGTATTAAGTTTACAAGTAGTTGGGGTTCTAAGTGTTTAACTTCATTATTATAATCATTTAGATAGTTTTCTGGTGTGTATCCTATATTATATTCTTGTGTGGATTTTATATCTTGAATTTTAAAGTATATTGTTCCAGTTATGTTTTCATCACTATTTCTTGTGCTTATAATGTGTGCTTGTATGGTAAATGGTTTTTCTCTTATACATCTTACATCTGATGCGAAGATTTTTACTGGAACTTTATGTACAAATATTGCATCTTTATCTGTGTATTTTTTATTACTTCTTTTATATTTTCCAGTACCTTGATATGTTAGTTCTATATTTAAATTACCATAATATTCCGGTGTGTATTCTATTGTTGCTTGGTAATTTTCAATTTTAACCTTTTTTGTTATTATATTGTTTCCTTGTTTTATTTTAAATAAAACATTTCCTTTATTTATTGGTTCTCCAGTTTCTGCATCTGTTACTAATGCAGTTAGTTTTGATTCAACACCAATTATAAGATGTGGTGTTTTTTTAAGGTTTATTTTTGTTGGAACTTTTAAGCCTTCATCTCCTGTGCCACAGAGCATTCCCCTCATTGTGTCTTTATTCTGTTTTATTAAGAATTCATCACGGTTTACTATTTCAGGTATTATGCCCCAGTATTTATAAACTTCAAGTTGTGGAAGTTCTAAAGCTTTAGATATTGTGGTGTTTTGTCTGTGAGGTGTGAATTCTAAAACATTTTCTCCAATACTTAAATTATCAATATGTGCTTGTATATTTTCACAATAAAATTTCATACGGTTTGCATAATGATAATCATCTTCTGTTAATCTGTTATTATATGCAGGTTCTGTGTCCTTATAGAATTTTATATACTCTGAGTCTGCATTGTTATCATAATTTGTTGCATCACCAGTATAAATGTTGAATTTGGATCTTGGAAAGTCTAATCTATTACCAATTATATCTAATGCTTTATCATGGTTGAAGATATCTTCTTCAATTTTATTTTGACTTAAACTTAATATGTAAACTTTTGAGTTTATTTTATCATTGTTTAATATTTTATCACAAGTATAAACTTTGAATGTGTATATATTTTGAATTAAATCTTCTTTTAAGATTTTTTTAAATGTTTTTGTGTAATTTGATTGTAAATCTTCAAATTCTTCTTTGAATATATCTGTATTGTTTTCTGTTTTTGTCCCAATACTTATTTTATAAATATTATTCAAACCTTGAGTTTTAAATTCTAAAGAGTATGTTCCATCAAAGTTAATAGTTTTATTTATCTTTAAATAATCCCCAACAGGATAATCATTTTCGGGGTATCCCTTGTAAAATTCATACTCATCATATGTCCGAACGTATATGTAATACCTAGTATTTGGAATTATCTCATTATTGTCTGTGTGAATATCCCTTAAAACATGATAAAAATCTGATTTAGCTTCATCCACATTAAAATGGAAAGCCTCAAGTAACTCATCACCATCTTCTAAATTCTCACGATAAATTTCAACACATTCAATATTATCAAGCAAAATATGAAAATGCAAACTATAAACATAAGGTTTATATTGCTCTTTATAAATCTGAATAGGTCTATCCAAATCCTCTTGCAAACTTAAAACCTTTAAAGTTTGATAAATAGGAATTAAACTATTTCTAATAGTTTTAACAAACCTATACTGAACACTATCAGGCAAACGTGTTAAAAAACTAGGATAAAAATTTAATAATTTCTCTTGTAATGACTCCATAAAATCTTAATTAAATATTATTTCAATTATTTAAGTTCTTCAAAACGAACCACTTCAAGATCTTTATTATAATAGTTTATACCCTTAACAAATTTTTTAAATTGTGGATATTTTTCAATAAATTCCATTACAAATTTAATATCCTTTTCTGAAACTTCATCCATACACTTGCATTGATCTAGGACATATCTTTGTTTCCACATCTTTTTTAAAACATCTTCATGATAAGTAATAAATATTGATCTTTCTTTATCAAATTTGTCATTATTATTAAGTAACTTTGCAGATAAGTCATCTGGTATATTATCATTGAGGTAAATTAGTTCATTTAATAATTCATCATCCATATTTCTCATTAAATCTGTATCATATTCTATAGTTTTAAAAACCAAAATAATTCACCCCCAATTTTAAAAAAAAAATTACTTTCCTAGAATTAATTTAGCTGCTTCTTCTAATTCTTCTAACACTTCTTCTTCAGTGAGTTCACCATTAGCTACACGTCTATTTAAATCCATATAATAGGTGTCATCGAAAACTCCTGGTTCATTGTTAGTTAAATGTTTTTTCATATTTTCAGGAATCATATTCCTACCCCCATTAAATTCTATATATCTATTTAGTTCTTTATTAATTTTATATTTTTGTTTAATATAAAATTTTATTTATTGTACTGTAACATAAATATCATCTAAATTTACTGTTGCAATTTCTTCTGATGCTATTGGAATATTATTTGCTGGATTGTAAATTGTTTTACCATTTGTATCTGTTTCGTAGGGAGTGTTTGTATTTAGAAAGCTTATATCTTTTATTTCTTTTATTTTATCTCCAACATATACTCCGCATTTGTATGGTATGAAGTCTTGACCTATAAGTAGTCCTGTGTAGTGTATGTTTTCAATATTGTCTTCATATCCCATTATATATTCATATATTGCTTGTTTTACTTTTTCTGCAATGTTGTCTTTTTGTACTTGTGAGTATGGTATTATTTCATCGATATCTACATTGCATATGCAGTTTATACTTATGTTTTTTTCTTTTGCTCCAACTACCGTTATTGCTTCTTTACATAATCCAATTATATTTTGACAGTCTTCTTGTATTCTGTTTATTAGTTCAATGGTTGGTGGGTCTACTACGATTTTTATTGTTCCTGGATAGTTCCATTTTGGTATTATGAAGTATGAATCGATTCCATCTAGGCGTTCTAGGTAGTCTATGTAGCAGTTTAGGTTTCCTCTTTGGAATACTTTTGCCCATTTTTTTAAGAGTTCTCTGTATTTTTCATCATTATATTCTGGTCTTCCACCACTTGAGCCTTTGGTGTTTATGCAGTATACTGTATCTTGTGCTGTGAAATTATCTATTATTTCTGTTAGTTCTCCTGTGTTTACTCTTCCATCGTATCCGGGTGTTTGGCATCTGCAGTTTATTTGTGTGTATGGGTATGTTTTGCCGTTTATTGTGAAGTTGTCGTTTTCATTTTTTAGTGAGGGTATGGATTTGGTTTCTAGTGTTTGGTATATTGGTGTGTTTGTTTTGTAGTTTCCTATTCTTGTTCCTTTTGGTATGATTATTTCATTGCTGCCTTCTGTTTTTCTATAGAATGTTACTAGTGTTTCCGGGTAGCTTGCTTTTGGTCTTGTTATTCCTTTTTCTTTTCCTATATTGTCTAAGTCTACTCCTACTGCGAGGTTTAAATCTTTGCTTTGGTATATTTTTTCTGCATCTTGGTAGAATATGCTTAGTTGGTATGCTATTATGCTGTAGTCTAGTATTAGTATGTTTTCTATATCTTCTGTGTTTTGGATGTAGTCTATAAAGTCTGTATCTGTTGATAGTAGTCCTTCTTTATATCCATCTATTAAGAGTGATAGGAATATTTCATCGTATGTTCTTTTTTGGAAGTTTATTGTGTTTTTAGACATTTTGTATTAGGATGTTGTTTAGTTCTGTATTGTTTGATGTGGTTATGCTTATTTCTTCGGTATTTTCTATTGTGATTGTTTTTGTATCTGTTATTGTAGGTGTTTTTATTGTGATTTCTAGATTGTTTGGTGTTTTTCTTATTTCAAGATTTATGGTGTTTGTTAATGGTATTTGACTTATATATTTTTCTTCGTCTGTTGGTTCTATACAATATGCTTCGAGATATTCTGCTTTATAGATTCTTATGGTTTTTGAGTCAAGGTATAAATCTATTCCTCCAAAGTCATATTCTATTAGTGCTTGGCATTTTAATTGCCAGTTTTGTGTATTATCCCATGATATTATTGTGTAATTTGTTGGATTGATTTGTTTATTGTAGTATATTATGTTTGTAAAGTCTTGTTTTATTTCTAGAATTTTATCTGCAAGTGTTGTTAAACCATCAGTATTTGATGTTTGGATGTTTTTACTTTCAAGGTTTCTTCGTATTTTTCCAGAAAGTGTTTTTAATGCCTCCATTAATGTTGTTTGATTTGTATCTGTTGGTATGTTATGGATTAATGGTTCATCTTCTATTATTTCATCATCTATACTGTCCATATTATGAGTTTATATATTCTATTGCAGTACCTATAGCTTCTGATATTAATTGTTCTACTTCTTCTATTGTTAAGTAGTTAGATAGTTCTTCTTCTAATTGATTTTGATTTATATAGTTTGTTAAGTCAATATCTTGGTTTATTATTATGTTTCGGTTTAGTTTTTCCCATTTGTCGTTTATATATACTAATGCTTCGTAGTTTTCATATTCTGTCATAATTTAAAAAATAAAAAATAAAAAATGTTTTTTATATGGGTGGATATTCTGTTATTTTTATTCCATTATATGCAACACATCTTAAACTTGTAGTGTTTGTTGGTATATTAATATACCAGATACTTGAAGTTAATGGTGTGTTAAGTTGTGTTATGTATTCTTCATCATTAAATTGGATTGTTAATTCTCCATTATTTCGATGTGTGAATGAAAATGGAACATTTGTTGAATTTGATAAGTCTTCTGGAAGTGTGAATTCTTTCAGTTTAGAGCTTGTATTTCCAACTACTTCATTAAAGATTACTGAATTTTCACACATTAACATTTGTATGTAGTGTTGTGGGTTTGAATCTTCATAATCATAGCCAAATCTAAATTCTGCAGTATCAGTATTTGTAACTGAGAATCTCATACGGTCTATACTTATTGTGTAACTTGTTCCATTAGATATATTATAGTAATATTCCCCTCCATTACTGTAGGTGGATTGATAGGTAAATGTACTTCCAAGTATGTTTGTTCCACTTATTTTATTATTGTTTAATGCAGTTCTTAGATTTGCAGAACTTACAGTTGTAGATATTATATATGCATATAATATTTCGAATAGGTTTCCAATTAATATTTTAAAGTTTACAGGAGATGATATATTTATATTATTAAATATATTGTAGTTATTGTACCATTTTGAGCTTATTTCACCTACTAATTCATTAGTGTCATTGTTGTAGATTTGTATTGGTGCATTAAATATTGAATGTATGCTTGCTTGTTGTGTATTTAAATAGTCATTAATTGTTAATTGTCTAGATGAGTTTATACTTGGAGTTATTGTAAGTATACTTCCAATTAGATTGTTAATATTAACATTTTCACTATCTAATGCATTTTGCAAGTAATTTAGGAATATTGTTAACTCTTCAAGGTTTGTGATATTAGTATTAGCTGGTAATGGTTTGAAGTCGTTAGGACTTAAAAAATAACCAGTTGGATATGTGTATACTAAATTTGAATTTACATCATCATTAAATGTTATTGTGTCATTTGTTGAGTGAAAGTATGCTATTGTACTAGTAAATTCTTCTGAATTTAAATATTCTTGGAAATTTCTACCTTTTTCCAAGTATACTGTATTTTCAGTGCTTACTGGTTCTAAATATATGTCTGAATTTATGTTACAGTTATAAAATGCAATTTTTCCTTCTTTTTGTATGTATAATGAGTTATCTATTGTTAGATGGAAAAATCCTAAAAACTGATTTGAAGAGTTTAATTTAAACTCTGCATATGTATTGTTTTCTATTTTTACTTTACTTGGATCTTGGTAGTTTCCACGATATATTAATGCTGCATCTATTGACTCCATATTTCGCTCTAATTGAGATAAGTTATATGGAATTGGACTGTCCATTAATCTAACAACAATTGCACCATAATATGTTAATGAACTATCTAATGTTTGCGGTAGTGTTTTTCTTGGAGTGAATATACTTAAACCATCATTTTCATTACTACCATTTACATTATCAATATAGTAACTGCAATGATTGTAGTTTTCATCTTTATAATTTATAATACTGCATATTTTAGCTAACTGATAAATATCTGAAGGCAATGTGTAATTATAAAGATAAAATTTAAGTTTATTTTGAAGTAAATTTCTTATATTGTTTTTTATATCTTCATAGTTGTTTAAACTTTCTACATTATCTGTTAATTTATCTAATTTATTGTTTAATATTAATATTAACTGTTGTAAATAGTCTATTTCTGTTGTAAAATCAGAATTGATTTGTTTCCAACTGTCATCAGCATATACAAAAAAGTTGTTTGTTGTTGTCATGATTTTTTTTAATATTTTTTTATGTTGTTGATACTGGTACCATATATAGTATGGTTTCATCACCTGTAGCTGGTAGTGTGTTTACTTGTCTAACTATTTTATGTCCTGCAACTGCTGTGCTTATTGCAGTATCTGTTTCTGTCTTACTATATGTTGTAGATGTATCTGCTTTTGCATTAAGCAATGTATCAGTCTCTGTCTTAGTATAAGTTGTTGATGTGTTTGCTTTTGCATTAAGCAATGTATCAGTCTCTGTCTTAGTATAAGTTGTTGATGCATCTGCTTTTGTGTTTATGGCTGTTTGGAGTGTGCTTATATCTGATTGTGCAGTTGTCATATCACTTGCTGATGCAAATTGTGATATATCTAATTCTATACTGTCTAATTTTTCCCATGCACTATTTACATACATGTATAAATCATATCTGTTTTGTGCATCGGTTTTTGTGTTTCTTTTTAAGTAGATTTTGTTTGTTTGAATATTTTCAGTTGGTAAGTCTGCTACTACTAAGTATATGTCTGCAGATGATATTGCTGATGATATTGCACTGTTTACTTCAGATTTTGTGTAAGTATCACTTTTATCTGCTTTGTTTGTTTGTAGTGAGCTTATGTCACTTGTGTTTGTATTTACTTGTGTTGATAGTGTTGATACTGTGCTTGAATCTGCTTTTGCATTTAAAAGTGTGTCTATACTTGTTTTTGTATAGTAACTATTTTCGTCAAATGCTCCTTCTACAAGTGCATCCACTTCTGTTTTTGTATATGTTGTAGATGTGTTTGATTTGTTGTTTAGGAGGTTGTCTACTTCTGTTTTTGTGTATACTCCACTTGCACTTGCTTTTGCTGCAAGGAGCACATCTGTTTCTGTTTTGGTGTATACATTCGTATCTTCGTTTATTTTAACCCATTGATTGTTTAAATAGGCATAAATGTTGTATTTTTCATTAACCATAATTTTTTTATTTTTATTCCTCTTTATTTTCTACAAAGTATAATGTGTTTTCTAAGCCTTCTTCTGGTAATTCTTCTACGATATTGTAATCTCTTTGGCTTAGATTGTCTTTAATTAAATTGTTAATTGCATATTCGCTTAGATTGTCATTTGGGTTTAGTTTAACCCATACTTGATTTATATATGTGTAAATATTATATTCACCATCTCCTTTTGAAATAAAATATAATGTATTGGGATTTCCAGTATCTGGTAGGGTTTCTTTTACTTGTATTATGTTTAATAAGGAGTTATCTTCTATTTTTTCAAGGATTTGGTTTAAAGTGTCATTTGTTTCATCTAAGCTTGATTGTAATGCATATAATGTAGTTGAATTTTGGTTACTGCTTCGGGCTTTTAAGTATATTACATTTTCACTGCCTCTCTCTGGTAGAGTGTCAACTATTTCTATAATGTTTTTAAGTTTTATATTTTCTATGAGTTCTTCAATTTCAGATTCATTTATATTGGATTCGGCTTGTAGGTTTACAAATTGGTATTCAGTATCTGTTTCTTTTTTCACACCTAAACGTGTTCCATCCCACATGAATTCTAAACCTACACCATCTTTTCCAGGATCTCCTTTAACTTGACCTAAATCTCTCCATTCCATATTTTTTTAAAATTTAATAAATAGTAATTTATCACTTATCATATAATCATTATCTTCATCTTTAATGTATAAATGGTTATCTTCTAGTTTAAAGTCTGGAAGTGTTGTTGCAGAATTGTATTTTAAACGTAAGATTCCATCTTCTATTAAAAATCTAAATTGTGTACTTACTATATCAATGCTTGATTCTGTAGGGTAAAAATCACCATCACCTTCAAATACTGCATTTAAATTGTATAATCTGGTTTCATTAAACTCTTGTGAGTTTATATAAAAAGAAATATTACCATCATCATCTGTAAGTCCATAATCATATTGAATGTTATCTATGTATAAACGGATTAATTTATTTGTTAAACCATTATTTCGACTATTAGATAAGTTTACAGTAATTTTACAAGAATCACAAGGACCAATATAATCATATGGATAAGTATTAATACTCATAAATGAGTGTGATAAAATATTATTCCTATTAAAATTTAAACCACCGTTAACTATTGTGTTTTCAATTGTACATACTGTGAAATTAACATCAAAACTATAAACATCATATTCTTGAATATTAAATTCAATAACATATTTTACACGACGAATACTTTCAATAGCTTTAATAAAATAGGATTCTAGTTTAAATAATGTTAAACGATTTTTATTTTCTTTTAAAAGCTCATAAGATTTATTTCCAAAATTCGTATATGTTTTAAGTCCTTTATTTGAAAGTTCATTAAATGCTGTAAGGATAGATAAGCTTATTGCATTATAAACTGCTTTATCTCCTTTAACTTGTTGGAAATCTCCTTTTTCACATATTCTATCCCAACGACCATCCAAATTATCCCCAGCACTTTTTTTATTATGATATAAATGTTCAATACTTGCTTTATCTCTTCTATATATTCCAATATCTCTTCCTAAAGTGCTGTATTTAGAATCGATTTCATCAACTAATTTATTCATCATCTTCTAAAGTTTTAATTCTCTCATCTAAATTATTCACCATAGTGTTTATCTCTTCATGAGTATAGTTTTGTTTACCTACACTTTCGGATACATAAACATCTAGAGGAAGTCCATTGATTATGATTTTTTCACTATTAACAACAATTCCATCTTGCATTAATTTAATGCTTGTATCATAGTATTGTAGTAGGAGTTCTCCAGAATTTGCATTAGGAACAATATCTTGAGTATCTTTACTTATATAACCAATAACACAATCTTCATTAAAACCATCAAGACTTAAAACTAAAGCGTTAAATTTATTTAAAGGAACTATGGCAGGTTCATTATACTCATCATCTAAAATATGATATCCTACAGGTGTCCATGAAATATTAATTTCATTACTTACAACCGTGTGTAAAATAAGGCATCTTTTCTGAGTATTATCCATAAATTTAACTAAAACTTTATCGCTTCCAGGATAAAATTTTAAAACTTCCCCCAGTTTTAATTTTAATTTATCAATTTTCTTATCTGAGTCTTTATTATTTAATTCAATATCTTTTACTAAATTTTCTAAAGCTTTAATTCCCCTATTTCTTGTTACAGTAATATTCTTACTTGCCATACTTTTTTAATATACTATCCCTATATTTTGATGCATATTTATGTTTTGGATTAATCTTTAAACATTTTTCAAATGATTCTATTGCTTCATCGTAAAGTTTTAATTTAGATAAAACAATTCCCCTATTATACCATGCACTATAATGATTATCATCCAAATCTAATACTTTATTATAAACTTTTAAAGCTTGATTATACTCTTTTAATTCTAATAATGTGTTTGCTTTATCGAATAATGTGTTAATATTATTAGGATTTAAATCTAATGATTTGTTTGATGCAATTAAAGATTCTTCTAATCTGTTCATAGAAGCTAATGTTTTAGCTTTATTGGCATATGCTAATGAAAAATTAGGGTTTAATTCTATTGCTTTGTTAAAACATCCTAATGCTTCCTTAAGATTACCTATTTTAGCAAATGTGTTTCCCATATTATACCAAGCATTTGGGAAATTAGAGTTATTATTGACAACTGTATAATAACAGTTAAGTGCTTTTACATATTCCTTTAATTCGAATAATGCATCTCCTTTATTAAGCCATGCAGATAAATTATGTGGATTAATATCTAAAACTTTATCTAAATATTCTATTGCTTCATCATACTTTTTATTTGAAAGTAAATTTACTCCTGTTTGATATAATTCTTCTTCATCTGTTAAATTAAATCCACAATGTTGGCAAAATTTATCTTCGGCTTCTATTTTAAAACCGCAATTAGTACAAAACATTTCTTACTCCCAATAATTCTTAATATATTATTATTTATTATTTTATTGCTTTTTTAAGTTTACTTACAACCCAATTATAAACTCCTCCCCAATTTATACCTGTTGATTTATTATTTGTACCTGTAATATTCCCACTAGTTCCTGATTGAAAATTACCTGAACTTGTAGATGTTCCTTTATATGTTGAATTAACTCTTGTAGTTCTCCTTGAAGATTTATTGGATTTTGAAGTGGAATTTGAACTTCTAGATGATGAAGATGTGGAGTTAGAACTTGTAGCATTACTTGTATCATTACTTGTTAAACTTGAATCTTCATTATCTTCTTCTGTTGTATCTTCTTCTAATTTGTTTGATTCACCAGAACCAAAGGATGGAGGATAATCCAGTAAGGTTAAACTTGTAATCCATTCTTCATTTGGAGATAGACTATGATCTACTTTTGTTATATACATATAATCATTAATATCAAAGCTTGGGATTTGAACTAAAGCCCATTCTCCTTCTTTGAATTGGTTAGAGCCTAAAACTTTACATTCTAATGTGTGTCCATTGTTTCTTCGAGCTTTGTTAACTTCAAGTTTACCGAATTTAACTGCATCTTCATAGTTTGTTATAGGTTCTTCAACTGTTTTTTGAACCCATTTTTTCTCAGAAACACTAGTTGATTCTGTACTTGTATCTTCTCCAGTCCCTGTATTATTACTGTTTGATGATGTATTATTTGATGAATTTGAATTTGAATCTGTACCGTATTCTTGCCTGTAAATATTTGTATATCTTTTTTTTAAGGCATTTTTATATGCTGTGCTTCCTCGTGGTAAAAGATATGCAAATTGTCCAGATCTTTTATATCTTACTTCAATACCATTTTTTGTAAGTACATAGTACATGTATGGATTACTGCTTGAAGGTGCTGTTTGTGTTACCATGTTTTATTCTGTTGAATCTTCACTTGTACTTGTTGTATCTTCTGTTGTGCTTGTCTCTTCTAATGTCCATTTTAGAACTTTTTTTACTGCATTTATTTCTTTTATTTTAACTCCAAAACGTTCTATTAGTTTTGGAATTTTTATTACAAATTGTTTGTCATAATTTTCCCCATAGCTTATTAAAAAGAAGTTTGGAGTGTCTGGATTGTAATCTGATATTGTAACACCATCACTTGTAATGTTAACTCCTTCTCTTATCCAAAGTTTGCAGGATTCTTCAGGTGTTGGGATTTTGTTTATGTATACCCTATTTTCCCTTATTTTGTATTCTACTTCCCCATCTAAAGGTTTTAATAAGTTTTTTATCATTTCATCATAAGAGCTTGATGATTCTGTTTCAGTATTTTCATCTTCTGTTGATTCTGATGCTGGTGTTAATTTTACTGTTTTGCATTTACCGTGTCCTGCTTTATCACCACCACAGAAAACACAGTAATCTGCATCACAACCTTTTATGTTTCCTTTACTCTTTACTGCAGGTCCAGTATTTCCACAAGTTATTTCTCCATCTACTACACCTTTAACAGAGTTGCCTAATGTTCCAGCTACTAATGTTCCAGTTCTTTTGCAGTTAGGACAATAATTTTTATAGGTTCTTTTTACTGGTTTGTAAGGATTTTTTCCACCACAGCAACCACAAGTGGGATAACCTTCTGCTGTTATTGTATCATTAGCCATAAAATATAGTATTTATTAAATATGAGGTTCTGCTTGAACATATGCACCATTAGATTTCAGTATTAAGTCAAAACCATATAAATAGAACTTATAACATTCCCCATATTCTTTTTCAAATTCTGTTGTTTTTTCTGCTCTTTCTATTATTAAATCCCAGTTATTATAATTCCATTCTGATTCATCTACATGGGCTTTTAATATTCCTTTTAGCTCTTCTTTAGATATTGTCATTCCTTCAATCATTTTGTTTAATTCATTAGTTGGTTTGTTCCACGACTATTATTTACATAACATAAATCTGCTGTTACCCATTTTCCATTATATTTTACTGCATTGTAGAAGTGTCCTGGAGTATGTATTATTATACATGGTATTCCAGCAACATCCATACAACATTTTAAGTATCTTGCACTGTCTCCACAGTTTAAACCAGGATTAGATTTTTTATAGTATGAATCTGTTGCACATTTATCTCTGTTACATTCGTATTTACAGTATTTTAGTCCTTTTTTACATATTTGCCATACTTCTTTTGCATTTTTACCTTTCACTTCTGATGCATATGGTGCTGTAGATTTCCCTATTTTTGCATACATTTCACTTGTAATGTTAGCTGGTATTTGCCCATATCCATTTACTTTTGTTTTTAATGCATTACACATTGGAACATCTTCTGAGCATTCATTAAATTGTTTACTTGAATTTATATCTTCTGAATCATTGTTTGATGTGCTTACACTTGTCCAGCTAATTACATCATCTTGAAGATCTCTAAAGTCTATTATTGGTACTAGTCCTGCGGTTTTTATTACTTCTTCAAGTATTTTACTACGGTACATATTTTCATAACTTAATTTATCTTTTTCTTCTAAGAGTTTACCATAGTCATTTAATGTTAAATCTATTCCATCACCAGTAATGTTTTCTTCTACTATCCATCCTAGTAGACTGTGTTCTAAACCAGTTATTTCTTGTATTATTTCTTCTTCGGCTTGTTTTTTTATTTGTTTTTTCTCATCTTCTGTTGGTGTTGGTGTTTCTATGCCTTTTTTGTTTAGTGTTTGTTTCTCTTTTATTTCTTTTTCTGTGTCTTTATTGTTTGTTATGTAAATGTTTGCCTTTAAGTTTGGAGTTTTAGTGTCTGTTTTTTCTTTTTTTATATCGTTTAGTGTTTTTGTTTCTGTTTTCTGGTGTTGTTCTATTAGTCTTTCTTTTTTTGTTTTTAATTGTTCTAATAGTTCTTTTTCTCTTGTATCTATTAGTCCTTGTAATTCTTCTTTGGTGAGATTTTGTTTAGGTTTCTTTCTTCCTGTTTTTATTAGTATTTTTTGTCCTTTATAGAGTTTTTTTAAGTCTTCAGTTGTGTATTTGATTTTTGTTTTCCCTTGTCCTGTAGGATTTTCATAGTCTCTGTTAAAGCTTATTTCGTATAGTTGATTGTATAGGTAGGTTTTTTCTGTTTCGCCTTGGTGGAGTTTAAATGTTTCTTGGTCTTCTGTTTCTTCTTCTGTTTCTAGGTTTTTATCTCCAGATTTGTATTTTTGGAAGTTTTCTTCATCTGTTTCATAGATATCTAGTTGGTGTATTATTGTGCTTGCTTGTTGTGGTTTTAGTGTGTTTTCGTTTAGTAGGTTATTGGTTTTTTGTTTGGATGTTGATTGTGTTTCCTCTTCCATCTGTTAGGCTTTCTCCAATTTCTGAGTTTATTGTTTCTTTTTCTGTTTCTGTTTTTGGTGTTTTGTCTATGTTTCCTTTAGTTGTTTCTATGATTTTTTGGTTTTCTTCTGTGTATTCTTCTATTGTCATACTGGATTCTGCACCTTCATAGATGGTATTTTGTGTTATATCTGATATGGTGTTTGGTATTTCTTTTATTGTGAATTCTACAGATAAACTGTTTGGTGTTGATTCTTCATAGTCTTTTTTTAATGTTACCATTGCTTTAAATGGTTCTCCCATTGCAGGACAAACTATCTCTGCAGGTTCTATAAGCATATCCCTTAATATTTTGTCATGGATGTTTATTTTTTCTGGTGTTATAAATAGTGATGTTTTAAATGTGTATTGTCTTGGTACGAATTGTCCTTTGCTTACTTGTATTGTACCATTCATTATGTGTTTTTCCGCCCACTCTCTTCTTGTAAATGGTTCAGAACCAGAGATTGTTTCTGCATACATTGGATAACCATTGATTTCTATGTCTTGGTTTGTGTATTCTATTGGTTGGTATTCCCATCTTTGTGTTATCATAGAGTTATTACATCTTCAATTTAATAATTTTAGAGTATATTCAGCATTTAATATTTTTTTAATTGTGATAAATCAAGTAACTTATATATACAACGAAAAATAAAAAAAAAAAGTATATGATAAGGTTCTTATGAACCCCTTATATAACTCATAATCGCAATAATTAAACCTATGGTTTCAAGGGCAATACCACAGATTATTGCGATTTCTATTTTTCGTAATATTTTGAATTTCTATGCAGTTCTTACATTTCCAATGTTTTGTAGTGATTCAAATGCTTGTATCATGATTTGTTGTGATTCTTTTTGTGTCATGTTTCTTGCATCTATTGGAACTGCACCTGCAGATACATTTATTATTGTAGTTTTTGTGTTTCCATTAGTGTTTATATAGTTTCCACCTGTATCCTGTATTGTTTCTATTTTTCCCAAATTATCTAAACTTTGTATGTCTTTAATATCTGTGTTTATATCTGTTATTGTGTCGTTTATTTTAAGTTCCGGGTTTTTAAATCCTGTTGATAGGGCTTGTCCTAGTTTTACTCCAGCATTATATAGTAAGTTTTGACCTTTGGATATGGAGTTTAATGTGTAGATTATTTCTTGGCTTGTTGTTCTTGCTATTCGTCCTGGTGATTGTTGTTGAAGTCCTTCTCTTTGGTATGAGTCACTTAAGGCTCTGCCTAATGCTGCTCCTGCAGATGAGAATCTTGGTATTGCTGCATTTAGTGTCTGTAATGTATAGTTGATTTCTGTTTGTGTTATTGTTTTTAATCCTTTAATACTATTGGAGTATGATGTTTTTAAACTGTTTCCTGCTTGTTGTCCTTTTGTTCTTGATAGTGTTACCAGTCTTGTTAATATTGTATTCATTAATTGTGTTAGTATAAGACTTAATGTGCTGATTCCTATTTTTATACCTTGGCTTATGTTTTTTCCTATATTAACTCCACCATTTCGCATTTTTGGTATTGAGCTTGTTAGAATTGCACTTATCTGTTTTATAGTATTTGATATTTGGACAACAGCACTTGCAGTACCCTGCATATTTGATCCATTATTTTGACTTGTTCCAGTTTTACTTGCAAGTTGTTGGTTAAACCATGTAATATCATCTACTGCTGATAATAATTGTTGAAGTGCAGGTTTTAAACTATTATTTCCCCCTATTGCTCCTGCAACCATTCCACCTATACCATTATTTGCATTTGCACTTCCACTTGCTTGATTTATACTTGCTACTGCATTTTTAACACTATCTATTGTTGATTTTATTCTTACAATAGCTTGACCAGTTTGTACTAATGCTTGTATTTTTGTTGTGTCTAATTGTTGAACATTTAAATTTGAAATACTGGTATTGAAACTTGCTAAACTTTGAGCTGTGGATTTGATTTGATTTAACATTGGAGTTAAAAGTGCATTTGTTATTGCTCCACCAACAGCATTAAGAATACCCCCTCCTAAACCATTCATATTTACAAGAGAAAATTGGATTGTCCGTATTGCATTAATAATTAGTTTCATTGCATTAATAGATTGGCTTAAATTCTGAACATTTGATGGATTGAACTGTGCCATACCAGTAGAAACTGTGTTAAACTTTTGAATAAACTCTTTAATTCCAGTTATTATGCCCCCTGGAGCTACTAATTCCATCAGTTGATCTTTTGATGATTTAAATCCAGATGCTATCCAACTTTTAAGATTATCAAATGTAATACCTACCATTGAACTTGCAGCACTTTCAACAGCTTTAAGTGCAGATGCAACTTGCCTAATAGCTTGAATACCTGTATCCACCCCTTGAATTTGACTAGCAACAGTACCTAATGCTGCAATACTTAATAAAGGAGCAACCATACTTAAAATAAAAGCAGATAACATAGCCATCATAAGAATAATCGCAGCACCCCCAACAATTGCACCTAAAACAGCACCAACACCAGAAGCCACAAGTAAAACTGCAACTGCAAACAATGGTAAAAATGGAGCAAGCATTATTAAAACATTAGAAACTGTTTGAACCCCTTGAATTCCTGCTTGAACTTGACTGCTTAAACCTTGATAAACACTACCCGTTGCTGCAAGAGCTAAAATAGGAGCAATCATTAAAAGTAAAACTTCACTAATTAAAGCAAAAACAACAGCAATACCAACTGCAGCAGTAATACCTCCATTAACAATCGACGATGTACTAACATTTAACTTATCTAATGCAACAACCAATAAAGCCACACCAGAACCAAGTAAAATTAGAATTGGAGCAATAGCAATCATACCCTGTATTCCAGATTCAATATTTCCTTTATTTGCCCTATAAGTTTTACCAATTTCAGAAATAATTGCCATCTCCAACCAAACACCCACTAAAACTTCTGCAATAAGTAAAAAAATACCTGCAATAATAACTGCAGCCTTAACAAACTTCATAATAATATTTTTTAACTTATTAACATGATCTGCCTTATTAAATGTTTCACCAGCTTCTTCAACATCCCCTGCAACTTCACCAGTTTTCTCAATATCACCTGCAACACCTCCACCACCTTTAGTTTTAGAATCACCATCTGGCAAATCAACACTAGAACCAGTAGAACCACCAGTACTTGGAACCGTTGTATTAGCAACACCATTCATTTTATCTTTAACCTTAGATAAAACACCCGATATATCACTCCAAGCTTGCTTTAACTGTTGAACACCAGCCAATGTTGTGTTAATACTACTCATAGTAGAAACAATACCAGATAATGCCATATCTGCACCAATAAGAACCTTAGCTGGGAAACCATCAGCAGCTTCATTCCATTCAATAAATGCAATCTTAGCCTCTTTTAAATAAGGAAGTAACTCATTACCAATAGCTTTACCTTCACGACTAAAAGTCTTAGAAAGTAAAGCATCCACTCCCTCATTAGTCTGCATTAACTCACGAGTATCACCAATAACAGCATCCACAGCCTTAAGATAACCTTCAACATTAGTAGCTTCACCATCCCAAAAACCAGTATTTATTAAAGCATCTTCAGTAAGTTTATACTGATCAAGAGAAGCAAAAGAACCTTTAAGACCTTTACTTAAATCATTCATTGCTTTTTCTGCTCTAGCAGTAGAACCAGTACTGGCAAGAACATACTGACCAAAATTAGCCATAGTATTAGATGCATGTTCAATTTGACTATCTGCAATACCTGTTGCAGCTTTAAAATTAGCCATAGCAGGCATCATTTCATTTAAACTAATAAGACTAGTGTTTGTTAACTCATCCAAATGCTTATAAACACTTTCATAATTAGTTTCAGCATCATCAAGAATATTTTTAAGAAGTACCTTACCAGTCTCTGCACTACTAGCATTACCAATAGTTAACTCATAAATATTCCTACTAGAAGCAAAAGCAATAGCATTAGTTAGTGCAGAATCAACCATACTAATACCACGACTTAACTCACCAATAGCATTACCTCCAGAACGAGCACTACTAGTTATACCATCCACATTACCTTTAACATTATCTATTGTAGATGATGCATTATCCTCTGCAAGTAATCTTAAAATTATATCTGCACTTACTCCAGCCATAAAAATTCTTATTTAGATTTCCTTTTTAATTCTTTGTATTCTTTCTGTTCTTCTCGTATGATACTCGTATATTTTAATATAAGAAATTTAATATCTGGTTCGTATTTGTGTTTTATTACTTTACTTACTCTCCAACCTAAATGTTTACTTACACGAAAATATACTTCACCAATAATTGTGTTAGCTAGTTGGAAATAAACGGAAGTTATCATCCTCAGTTAAACCTAATAATCTTTCAACTTCCACAAATACACTTATTCTTTGGTTTAATGGGAATTTCTTCCAAAATGTTAAACGTTCTTCAAAATTATCTTCTCTCTCATCTTCAAGGATTAATTGGTTTGCAAGGAACTTTGTTATAAGTTCATCTTGATTTTCTTCGGCATTTTTATTTATTTCATTGTTTATTTTATCAACGATTTTAGCTTCTTCTAAGCTTAATTTTTGCCCAGATTGGCTTTTTGCAAATAATCGTTTTTCATAAGCATTATAATCTTTAAATAAATCTAAGTCTAAGCTTAGTGCTTGGAGTGCTCTACTGTCTGTTATTGGTTTAACTTTAAATGTCATTTGGAAAATTTTGCCAAAGTAGGGTAATTGGCAGGTTAAACGTCTATAATCATCCTTATCCAGTATTTTTATTAAGTCATTACTTGTTTTTATGACTTCTACTGTTTTATTATGAGCTTCACTTATCTCATTTATATTATATTTGCTTATTGCTTTTCTCCAACGCCCAAGTGCTTTTTTTATTATTTGAAACTCTTCATCATCTATTTTTTCATGGTTTTGGATTTTTTCAGCAATTTTTCTCTCTTTCTTGTTTAGCTCTTCTTTTGGTATTCTTTTTAGCTCTTCTGGAAATTTTACATCTAATAAGTATTGGTTTATTTCTTTACTCATAATATCTTTTTTAATAGGATTTTCTTCTAAGTGCTTCGCCTTTTATTGTTTGTTTTGGTTTATCTGATAATTCGAAGCTATCTGAATCTAATTGACATCCATATAATGCTCCTTTTTCAACATAATCTCCCCCTTCTATGAAATTATAGAATGTTAATGTGAAGCCATACATATCTCCTTTTTGGCTTTGCCATAAATTACGGAAGAAGTCTAAGTCTTCAACATCACCTAATTCAAAAGTGTGTTCTTCACTGCTTTTTTGCCATGCATATCCTTCATAACTTGAGATGCTTGTTTTTCGCTCTAGTGTTATTTTGCTTTCTATTTTCACAGATCCAACTATTGCTACTTTGCTTGTTCCGTCTTTTTGTCTTATTCTGACTTCTCCAAGGTCGTAGTATTGGTCTGAGCTTTCTTGTTTTGTTTCTGTTGCTGCCATGATTTAATTTTATGTGTAATATTCTTCTACATCAGTTACTTTTGTGTTTGGATACATTACATTACTTCTGTGTTCAATATATAGTGTGCTGTTTACTGGTTTGAGTTTTGTATATATTAATAATGTGTATGGGTCTCCATCATCTTCTTCTACTGTTACTTTACTTCCAGATAATAAGTATCCAGCATGTATTCCTTCATCTATTACTTGATCACAGTCTGATTGTATGTGTGCAATGTTTGTACTTGTTTCATTCCTTTTTAATTGTTGGTGTGCTATTTTTTGGATGTCTATTATTACCTTATCTGCTATTCTTCTTGCATGGTTTAGACTGTCATGCGGTCTTAACGTATCATCTAAACTCCATGCTGTGCTTGTTGCAAGGTTCATACATGGTGTTGGTTCTTCTCCAAAATAATCATCAAAACCAAATATTATTCCTGCATCCGATAAGTCATCCATTTCTTTTTGACTTCTTTTTTTAAACTCCCCAATACTTATTGTTCTAAATGGTTCTAAGCCAGGTTCTATATCAAAGCTTGTATAACACAATTTTGCAATATGTTTTCCACTGAAAGGTTTTTCGATTATGTTTATTCTTGATTTGTTTATGAAGGTGTCTTTTTGCTCATCTGTTGGATTTGCAATGTATTTTGTAAGATTTATTAATTCTGCATCCGTTTTTCCTTCAGTATCAATAAAATATGCATATTTCATATAACCTTTAATATTGACTTTCATTATGTTCTGCCATACTGCATTCATTACAGAAACATCCAATGTTGTGTATACTTCTATTCTTGCATCAAGTTGTGATTGTGCAAGATTAGACGCTTTAATGTAATCTGCAGCCGTTGGATTTTTTCCCATATTTATTGCATATGCTCTTCCAACTGCAACTTCCGAGTTTATTAAACCTTCACCTTCAATATAAAAATCTTTTATTATGGCAAGTAAAGGATTATCTGTAACTTGTTCTGGTTCTAATCCTAGTCCAGGATTTTCTGCACTTGTTGGCCTGCAAGCATCATTATATGAATCAAATGTTAATATTTCTTCTTTAAACGTTCCAGTATTTGTTTTGCCTATAAATATTGGAATGTACTCTGCATCGTCTTTTGTTGAAAGACTATCTCCTTCAATGTGATTTACGTAAGGTTGAACCATAATTTATACTTCTTTTTTCTTATAATTCTCTATTAGTTTCTTAAATTCAGCTATCGTGTAACGTTCTTTTACTTGTATTGATTGTTTAATGTTTTCATATTCTATTTGATAATCCGATAATAGATGGTTATCTGCTAATACTCCCACTAAGAGCACTATATCTTCATTTGACTTTTCTATTAATTCTGGTAATGTGTATTTTTTTGCTTTTGATTCACTCATAAAAATTAGTATTTTTTAATATGTTTCCTCCTAAATTCCAAAAATCATAATAATCTAGGTTAAATTCATGAATTGTTCTAAGTAATGGTTGTTTGTGCTGTAATTCATCTTGATTGTATTCTGGATGGTTTTTAAAGCTTCCACGAATAATGTTGTATTTAGTAAAAAGACTATGGTAATTGTATTTTTTTGGATTTGGACACTGCCCCTTAATTGTGTGATGATTGTTTATTAAATTTATAGGACATATTGTATTTGTTGTAGAGCATAAATTTTCATTGATTTTATTCGGACATAAATTATGATTGTCTGATTTTAACATCCAAATTAAATCTTTTATTTGGTTGTTTATATTGTATCTGTCTTGTTCTGTTCTTGCCCATACATTAACTAATATTTTTACTGTGTTTGTTGTTCTTCTATACTGTTGTGGATAAGTTTTATTAGGGTTTTCTTCATCAAATAATGGATGTGATTGTGGTAGTTTTGTGTTTAGGTTTATTAGTTTTTCACTACCATTTTTTATTGCTCCACCAGTGTTTGTTATTGTTATACATGGAGTGATTCCTGGAGAATGTTTAGGTATTACTTTTACAATTTCCCCATTTTCTGTTTTAATATTATTTTTGAGTATTTTTCTAAAAAAACAAGTGATTTTATCCATACTTTTATTTCAATTTTTATTCTGAATCATATCCCAAATCATGCTCCCACTCAAGATAATCTTCATAACATTTAGGATTCCTATTCCGTAAAATTTCCCTATACTCTTTGGCTTTTTGAGGATTTAATTTATCCAAATTCCTACGAATATCACATTTCCTAAAATCACTCCAACTTGTCTTGCTTTCTCCTAACATATAAATACCATTTAATTTTTAATTTTTATGTATTTTTAAAAAAGATAATAAAATTTAAAAAAATTATTTTAGTTCTTCAAATCGAACCACTTTAAGACTTTCATTATAATATTTTATACCTTTAACAATCTTTTTAAACTGAGGATATTTGTCCAGAAATTCAAGAGCAAAATTAAAATTTTCCTTTTGAATAATATCATAATCATCAGAAAATTTAATTCTTGCTCGATTATATTGATATTCCCCCATAAGATCATTATTATTATAAACATAATTAGATCTTTTTTCTCCAAATATAGGAATATTGCGTGATAATTGGCGTGTTATATTATCAGGTATTACATCATTAAGATTTATTAATTCATCCAAAATCTCTTTAGGTATGTTCTTAATATATTCAAAGTTATATTCTAATGTTTTAAACATTATTAACCACCCAAATCAGTTATGTTAAAATTTATTTAATAGCATCATTTTACAATAGATATTATTTTTAAACAAAGTATGGATTTTCAACAACATTTTCTTCTATAATTTCTCCCTCACTACCAAAAAGTTGAATCAGTCTGTGAGTAGCATTAAACATATCTAATGCTTTACAGAATTCACCACTATCTGCATTATATAATCCATATGTAACTTTTACTGATAAACCATTGTTTAATTTTATTTCATCCGTGTGAACATTAAAATCATATTCTTTAACCATAAAATATCACCAACTAAAAAAAGATTAAGGTTAAAGCACTCCATCTCTTATTTCAGCTTCTGCTAATTCTTTAAAACCCCCAATATCTAATTCAGTTTTGTATGGGTTATCTTCAATAGTTTCATTCAGAACTTTATTTTCATTATCTAATAATTTTATTTGTCTGTGTGGTGCTGTAAACATGTCCCATGCTTCATAAAATTCTTGATCTTCTGAATCAAATATTCCATAAATAATATTAATGTGTAAACCACTACCAAATTCTAATTTATCTTCATAAGCATTAAATCTATAACCGTATGACATTATTTCACCCCTCTAAAAAAATTATGGTTAAAGCACACCATCTCTTATTTGTGCTTCTGCTAATTCTTCAAAACCTCCAATATCCATATCTGTAGAATAAGGATTTTTTTCAATGTGTTCTTCTATGATATTGCCTTTATTATCAATTAATCTTATTTTTATATATGTTGCAACAAACATATCATCCTCTGGATAAAAAACTTTGGATTTATGGGCGCATACATCGTATACAATTTCAATAACTGATCCACTATTAAATTCCAATTTATCTTCAGTAGAATCAAAAACATAACCATACATCAAAATCACCATTAAATAATAGTTACAATATTTATTTTCCTATTTTTTCATTTTAATATTATTTTTAAGTATTTTTCTAAAAAAACAAGTGATTTTATCAATACTTTTTAATATTTATTCCGTATCATATCCCATTTTCTCTTCCCACCAAACAAAACCTTCATAAGTTTCAGGATTTTCTTTCTTCAATTCTTCACGATATGCCCTAGCATTTTCAGGAGACATATCCATAATTATATCATGAACTGTTTGATTATCTAAATCACTACCATAACCTGGATCCAAATAACACATAATTTACTCCTTCATTTTTAATTTATTAAGGTTCCCAGTAGTATTCCTCACCATTTTCATCGATATACCATCCTTCTGCACCTGTTCCCATTCTATGTCCACTAGGTGTTACCATACTTGGACAATTATCTTCAGTATGTCCATATCTTCCACAAAAACCACATTGATAATTACTTAAACTATTGCCGTTATTGTTATTGTTAGTATTATGATTAGATGAAGAAGTAGTTGTAGTGGCATTGGTTGAATTATTGGTCGTATTATCTTGGTCTGTTGTATTATTTACAATAGTATTATTGGTATCTGTTGAAAATGTTGAAGCTCCTAAAACAATTGCTCCTAATAATACCACAATTATTGCGATTAAACTTACAATTATAATATGTTCTTTTTTCATAAAAAATCACCCAAATATACTGTATGATATTATATTGTAAATTTAGATTATTTAAATTGTTTTATTATTTTTAG
>CAZJLS010000010.1:0-38200 GCA_964547125.1 uncultured Methanobacteriaceae archaeon
ATCTTTATTACTATATTTAAATTATATTATTTAAATTACTCTATACATTTAATACTTAAATTATATATTTAACTTTAAACAAAATTATATTATTATTAAAAATTTTATTATAAAATAAGATAATAGAACTTTTTTTTATATTATTAAGATAATTAATTAATAAAATTTACAATTTTATCTAATTTCATAAATTATTTCATATTTTATTTTTATAGGGAGAAAAATTAAATGTCAGAAACATCATCAAAAGAATTATATGAATTTAAAAAAACAATAAAAGAATTAGCAGATAAAAAAGGGCGAGGGACTGAATTAGTATCTGTTTACATACCTCCTGATAAACAACTTAGTGATGTTGCTAAGCAAATGCGTGATGAATTAGGACAAAGTGCAAATATTAAAAGTAAACAAACTAGAAAAAATGTCCAATCCGCTATTGAAGTTATCATGCAAAGAATACGTTTATTTAAACAGCCTCCAGAAAAAGGTTTGGTATTATTCACTGGAATGATTCCAAAAGGAGGTCCTGGGACTGAAAAAATGGAAACATATGTGTTCGAACCTCCTGAAACTATACAAACCTATTGGTATATCTGTGATAGTACATTCTATTTAGAACCTTTAGAAGAGATGATTGAGACCAAAGAAGTTTATGGTGTTGTTGCTATGGATAGGGGTGGAGCAACAATAGCTACTCTTAGAGGTAAAAGAATTGATATACTAAAAAGTATAGAAAGTGGAGTTCCAGGAAAACACAAAGCTGGGGGACAATCACAAAGAAGATTTGATAGGGTTATTGATTTAGCAGCACATGAGTTCAAAAAAAGAGCTGGAAAATATGTTAATGAATCATTTTTACCTTTAAAAGAAAATTTAAGAGGAGTTCTTGTTGGTGGTCCAGGATTCACTAAAGAAGAATTTATCAAAGGTGAATACATTCATTATGAAATTAAAGATAAGATTATAGCCACTATTGACATTTCATATACTGGTGAAGAAGGTATACGTGAGGTTATTGGTAAATCTACGGATATTTTAAATGAAATGGATGTTATTAAAGAGAAAAAGATGGTTAAAGCTTTTATAGATCAAGTAATTGATGTTAAAGGTTTGGCTTCTTATGGTGAAAAAGAAGTTCGTAAAAACTTAAAGGTTGGGGCTGTTGACACTCTTCTTTTATCTGAAAATCTTGATTATTATAGAAATGATTTTGAATGTCCTAATTGTAATTTTACTGCAAGTAAAACAGTTAAAAAGTCAGATGCTAATAAGGAGATAGTTTGTGAGAATTGTAATGAAAAGATGAAAATTCTCAAATCAACCAATCTTATTGATGATCTTTCTGAACTTGCTGAAGAAACTGCAGCTACTGTTGAAATTATTTCTACTGAAACAGAGGAAGGAATGCAATTATGGAATGGTTTTAAAGGGGTTGCAGCTATTTTAAGATATCATTTATAGTTTATTTTACTTTTTTTTATTATTTTTTTTAGTTTATTTTTTTATTTTTTATTTTTTTATGAAAACTATTTATAGGATAATGTTTATATTTTATAAATGTCGGAATACGGAAACTGTGTTCCGTTAGAAAAATTTTTTTTAATTACACTAATTAAACAAAAATATAAAATTCCTAAAAAAATTTTTAATGGAGGACTAAAAAATCATGTCATATGTTGATGAAGTAATTGACAGAACACGTAAAGAAAATCCAGATGAACCTGAATTTCACCAAACATTAACTGAAGTTTTAAAATCAATAGAACCAGCAGTTAATGAAAATGAAGAACAATATAGAAAAGATGCATTACTTGAAAGATTAGTAAACCCAGAAAGACAAATTAAATTTAGAGTACCATGGGTAGATGATAACGGTCAAGTACAAGTAAACACAGGATACAGAGTACAATTTAACAGTGCTATTGGACCATACAAAGGAGGACTTAGATTCCACCCTTCAGTATACTTAGGAATTATAAAATTCTTAGGATTCGAACAAATATTTAAAAATGCATTAACAGGACTTCCAATAGGTGGGGGAAAAGGAGGATCCAACTTCGATCCTAAAGGAAAATCAGACCGCGAAGTAATGAGCTTCTGTCAAAGCTTCATGAACGAATTATACCGCCACATCGGAGCAGACCAAGATGTACCTGCAGGGGACATTGGTGTAGGTGGTAGAGAAGTAGGATACTTATATGGTCAATACAAAAGAATCACCAAAAATTACGAAGGAGTATTAACTGGAAAAGGATTAACCTTTGGAGGATCATTAGCAAGAACAGAAGCAACAGGTTATGGATTATTATACTTAACCGATGCAATGCTAAAAGCAAATGGTGAATCTTTTAAAGATAAAACTGTAGCAGTATCTGGATCAGGTAATGTAGCAATATATGCGATTGAAAAAGCATATCAATTAGGAGCTAAACCAATATCCGCATCAGATTCAACTGGTTGGGTATATGATCCTGAAGGAATCAAATTAGACTTATTAAAAGAAATCAAAGAAGTTAAACGTGGAAGAATGAGCGACTATGCTGCTGAAAGAAAATCCGCAGAATACCATGAAGGAAGAGGAGTATTCTCATTAAAAGCAGATGTTGCATTACCATGTGCTACCCAAAACGAATTACTCATAGACGATGCAAAAGCATTAGTTGACAATGGAGTTATAGCTGTTGCAGAAGGAGCAAACATGCCAACAACATTAGATGCAACAGAATACTTACAAGAAAATGGAGTATACTTCGCACCAGCTAAAGCAGCAAATGCAGGTGGAGTAGCAGTTTCCGCACTTGAAATGAGCCAAAATTCCGAAAGATTACAATGGACATTTGAAGAAGTGGACAACAAACTCAACAACATTATGGTTAACATATTCAACAATCTTGATACTACTGCTAAAGAATATGATCAAGAAGGAGATTATGTTGTTGGAGCAAACATTGCTGGATTTAAACGTGTAGCAGAAGCAATGCAAGCTCAAGGAATTGTATAAATTCCTTTAATTAATTTTTTCCCACTTTTCTATTTTTTCTATTTTTTTTATACATTTTTTCTAAACTGTTTATTTTTTATCATTATTTTTTGCTTTTTTTTCAAATTTAGGTAGAATATACATACACAATTTTATTATTTTGTTCAATATTTTTCAAAAATTTATATTCTTTATATACTACTTTCCACTAAAAGATAATTGAAGTTAAATAAAAAACCTAAAAATAATATTTTTTGTTTAACCCAAAAATAAATAAAAAATGCGGAGATATAATTAAAATGAAAACATCATCAAACACCAACGAAAAAAAATGTGATGAAAAAATCTTCAATGAAATAAAAAACGACTATCTCAACGGTGAAACAAAAACATTACTATACAAAAAATATGGTTTAAAATATAATATAGATAAATTCTCATTCCTAAAAATAATAAACAACATAAATCAAGAATTAGGATTCCAACCAAAAAACAAAATAGAAAATAATAACAATTGGAAAATAGATTCACAAATGCAAATGAATCTAGAATCTGAATATGTAAACTCTACATATATTAACAGATAAAAAAAAGTAGAAAAAAAAGTTTATAAATTATAATCTGCCAACTTTAATCAATGATTCTACTGGAACACCATCAATTTCTGAAATCCCAGTTTTATCAATTAAAACCGTACACACCACTGGTTCAGCACCCTGATCACGAACAACTTTAATAACTTCACTCATAGTTTTACCACTGGTGATAACATCATCAACAATAACCACTCTTTTACCATCAACAGAACCAAAATTACTACTTATAGCACCTTTACTTGAATTTTCACCTTCTTTATGTTTAGTAGGATGATAAACAGCTAAAGAAGTTTTTTCACCAGTCATATCTTCAATAAATTCAGCCATAGTAACTGAAAAAGGTATTCCACTTACAGCAACACCAACAACAGTTTCAATAGCACCATATTCAATTGCTATATCGCCTAATGCTGCAGATATATATTTAAGTCTAGATGAACTAGCACCTAAACCTTTCCAATTAATCGCAAAATCTGCAGGTTTATTTTCTTTTTCATTATCGCTCTTTTGAAGGGTTAACCATCTTGCAGTATCTAATGAAACATTCAACTCATCTGCAATTTCACCAGTAGTGAAGCCACGACTTCTAAGCTCTGTTGCTCGTTTTATTAATTTTTGATTCATAAATATAACACTCCCTTTAAAAATTCCATACATTACTTATATTTTATCTAAAGATATTGGAATATGCTCTTTTGAAGATTTATTGGCTGCTAAAACCATTCTTAATGCATTAAGACCATCTTCACCAGTAATAACAGGTTTTTCATTATTTGCAACACATTCTAAAAATGATTTTAATTCTTCTTTTAAGGGTTCTTCATGATTTATTTTAATATCTTGTGCAAATTTCCCATGAACATCAATTGTTTGATCAATATAATCTACTGAAATTATACCATCAGTTCCAGTAATTTCAATTTGTCTACGTTTGTATGGAGTTAACCAATTAACTTCTAACATTCCAGTAACTCCATGGAAATTCACCATAATTTCTGCATGGTCTTCATATTCGCATTTATCTAAAATACTTCCCATGGTAGCATAAACTTGCTCTACTTCTTCATCAAATAAGTAGTACATAACATCTAAATCATGTATAGCTAAATCAATTGCTACTCCAACGTCTTTTATTCTTGGAGGGAATGGTCCTACTCTTTTAGCAGATGCAGAAACTAAATCTCCAATAACATCATTTTCAATTAATTCTTTTGCTTTTTGAACTGCAGGATTAAATCTTTCAACATGTCCTGTACCTAATGTAACTCCTTTTTCTTTAGCAGCTTTAATCATTTCACTAGCTTCTTCTTCAGTAAATGCTATTGGTTTCTCAACTAGAACATGTTTTCCATATTCAATTGCTTTCATAACAACATCATAGTGGTGTGTTGTAGGTACACAAACACTAACAACTTCTATTTCAGGATTTTTAAGTAAATCTTCAATGTTTGAATAACCTTTGGTGTTATATTTTTTACATACTTTTTTAAGTGTTCTTTCACTCACATCAGATACAGCTACAAGATTAGCATTTTCCAATCGATAATATACTCGAGCATGGTTATATCCCATTGCTCCAACACCAATAACTCCTACATTAATAGTTTTCATATTATTTTATTCCTCCAAAAAAAATTTTAAGCAATCATGGTAAAAAAATGGTTTTTTCCTTGTAAAATTTCAATTTAATTAATTTTTAAATCTATTATAATTATATGGTCAATAAGATATATTAAACTAATTATTAGATATTTTTACTTTATAAAAATTCAAGCATTTCTTGTCCAATTTCAATACCTAATTTAGTAGCATCATTAATAGAGCCAGTTTTTTCATTTTTATATAATACTTCTCCATTTTTATCAAGTAAAATAGATTTTAGTTCTAATTTATTATTTTTTATTTGGCATGTTACTCCTAAAGGCCATTGACACCCTACACCAATCTCTTTAAGAACAGTTTTTTCGGCTGTTGCTGTTTGGTAACTTTCATTATGGTTTATTTTTTCAATGATATTATTTTTATCAGAATCCTTCCGACTTATAACTGCTATTGCTCCTTGTCCTGCAGCAGGATAGATATAATCTATTGGAAAAACCATTTGGATATGTTTTTCTAAATGTAATCTATTTAAACCAGCTTGTGCCATTATGGTGGCGTCAACGTCTCCATTTAAAACTTTATTTATTCTAGTTTCAATATTTCCTCTTATGGGTTTTAATTCAAATTCTTTGTCATAATGTTTGCAAAATGCTTCTCTTCTGAGACTACTACTACCTAAACTATCTCCTTTTTTCAATTCGTCCCATTTTTTATTAGATATCAATACTTCGTTTGCTGGTTCTCTTAATGGAATGGCAGTTATTTTTAAATCTTCATCTAAATCTGTTGGAACATCTTTTAAACTATGAACTGCAAAATCAACTTCTTCTTCTAGGACAACTTTATCTAATTCTTTAGTAAATAATCCTTTAGAATCCATGTTATACAATTGTGAATCAGTAATTTTATCTCCTTTTGTTTTTATAATTGTTTTATATATTTTTTCATCGGTTATTTTGCTTAATAAATTGCAAATATCATTTGTTTGGGCAATAGCTAGGTTACTACCTCTAGTTCCAACAATCATTTTTTCTTTTTATCTCCCTGTTTTTTAACGTTTTTTTATATCTGAATAATTTGATCTATAAATAAAAAGTATATTCTTATCTTTCTCTATAAGTGTTTTTAAAATTTTATTATAATCTTCATAATAGTTTATATTTTGATTTATTTTATCATGTATACTTTTACCTAACTCATCAGTTAATATTATCTCTAAATTATCTGTTTTTTCTTTTAAATATTCAACAAGTTCATCTTCATTTATTTCCTCACAGGTTATCCCATATTTTCCTCCAATGATGATAGTATAATTATCTAATTTTTCAACCATTTCAATAGACTTTTGTATAGATTTAACATTTAATCCAGGATTTATTTCTTCTAAAATTGTTGAGTTTTCCACAATTTTTTTATTTGTTCTTCCAGGAATTTTATTATAATTATTTATCCCATTAATTATAGTTTTTTTATCTATATTTAATGTTAAACAAACTGTTACTGCAGCAAGTATATTTAAAACATTGTATTCTCCAGGTGCAAATGTATTTAGTTTTAAAACTCCATTAATATGTTGATTATCTATTGTTTTTAAATTAGCATATCTTATGCTAATTGAAGTATTATTTATATCATAATCAATTTTTTCAACATATACTGTTGATTTTGATTTTAGAGAAAAACTATTAATTTTATCCTTAAATTTATCAAATTCATCAGGATAATATTTATTTAAAGTTTCATATTTGATAATTATGTTATTTGAATTAAAAACTTGTTTTTTAGCAGTAGATGCAGTTTTTGTATTATTTGCAATAGGATAATTATCAATAATATTGGTTAAAACACTAATATCATTTAGTTTACTAACTCCTAAAGAACATTCAGTTAAAATATAATTATATTCGTCTAAATTTTCATGTTTGCTAGTACATATTATATCGATCAAACTTGTAGGATTAATGCTGATGTTTTTTTTAAATAAAATTTCTTCATCTTTTTTAATATAGTAAGAACCGAGACTAGATAAAAATAAAAGATTATTATTTTGTGAAAGTATGCTTTTTATTAAAAATGCTGTGCTGGTTTTACCTTTAACGCCAGTAATTTCAATAAAAGTTTTTTTATTTTCTTTTCGCCATAAATTCCATTTATTCAGGATTAAACTATTAATTTCATGAAAGTTTAAAAATTCACAATTATCAAAATCCAAATCTTCTTTTTTTATAGGGCAATGAATGGGGGAAATAATGTAATTTTTGCTATTTTTATTTACTTCAAATTCATTTAATTCATCAAGTAATTTAATATTATTTTTTACTAATTTATCTCTATTTTTTTCAGTTAATGTATTATAAATATCATATGCATATACTTGGAATCCTAATTTAACTAATTTTTCACTAATTAAAATTCCGCCATGGGTTAAATCGATTACTAATGCTTTCATATAAATCCAAAAATGAGTATTATTTTTTTTATAGGCTTCTTGTATCTGAGTTTATTCCACCTTCATTTAATTTATCTTTAACTTTTTTATAGAAATATTTATTATTTGTTCTTATGAAAACAACATCTTTTTCAGATTTTTTAAATATTAACTCTTCCATATAATTTATTTCTTTATTGACTTGTCCGTCCATAACATAAACGGCTTTTTTTCCACGTTTTAACAATTTAACACGTATTTCACTATTATCTGAAACAATAAATGGTCTTAAACCCATTTTATATGGACATATTGGGATTATTATAAAACCACTTACTTTTGGATCTACAATAGGTCCTCCAGCAGACATGGAATATGCAGTAGAGCCACTAGGAGTTGAAATTATCAAACCATCTGCACGAAACTCCTCAACCATTTCTCCATCAACACTAACTTCAAAATGTAACATCTTAGCAGGTTTTGAAGTCATTATAACAACTTCATTTAATGCAGGTTGCATATGTCCAACATGTGTAACAGTTAATTGAGTTCTTTTTTCTTTATAATATTCTCCTGCTAAAATACGATCCAATGCTTCAAACGTTTTATTAACTTCTATCTCAGTTAAAAAACCAACAGTACCCATATTAATACCAAAAATTGGTATTTCTCGTGTTAATTGATTTTGTGTTCTTAATAAAGTTCCATCTCCACCTAAAGTTATAAGCATGTCAGTATTAAATTTACTAATTGGTTTAGATAATTGTTCAAAATTAATATCCCAATTTAGCTCATTAAGATAATCTGCTATTTCAGGTGTTTCCCATTTAGTTTCTGCTATAATATGCTCTAAATCTGGATTAATTTTAAGTTCTTCAAGATTATTAGCTAATTTCTCTTCAATAGTAACATTTAAATTCTTATTTAAAAGATATTGGATAATTTTTACTGAAAGTAGCATTGATCTATATTCATCTACACGACTAATAATACCAATATCTTTCATTTTTATTGTTTCATCATTGTTTAAACTTTCAATAATCTTATTATGTAACTTGGGATTACTTGCCCCAATAATAACTGTTTTTTCATAAATACTTAATTCATTTACTAATTTTTCACCATATTGATTAGTTATTATTGCTCCAGATTCTTCAACAATTAATTTAGCAGCAGCCATATCTATAATTCGACTACCTCTCAAATCTAAAAACACATCATATTCGCCACTTGCAACATATGTGAGTTCTAAAACAACAGACCCTAAAACACGCATTCTTCGTGCAGTATCGATTAATTTTGATGCTGAGAATGTTTTTGTTTTTGTAAAACCACCAAGGGTTATTTTTGTTAAATCGGTTTCGGTTGTTGGTTTAAGTTTCTCACCATTCATTTTAGCCCCAAAACCTTTTACGGCTTCATAAAAATCACCTGTTGAATAATTTTTAATAAAACCTGCTTTAACATCTTCTAATGTTGCAGCTCTACCTTCAGGAACTTCTGCAACTGCAACTGAAATACCAAATGCCGGTATATTTTTTATAGCATTATTAGTACCGTCTAATGGATCAATTAGAAATATGTATCTGGGTTTATCATCATCTTCAGAATCTAAAGGATGAGGTTTATTAGCTATTAGCTCTTCAGTTAAATGTGCAGGTCGTTGGGTTCCTTTACCTAACTTCAATTCACCAATTTCTTCACTAATTAAATAAGAATAAAAATCAGCATTTTTCAATACAGTTATAACTTCATTTTCTGCAATTATATCAATATATGATGTAGGTGTACCATCAGCACCTATTTTGACAAACTCTCCAGATTTAGGATTTCCAACATAAACCTTTAACAATTTTTCAACATTTTCAATAATTTTTTTTGATATGTTTTGACACATTTCTATTTCATTTTTATCCATTTATTAAAAACCTCTCAAGAATTATTCAATTATCTCATCATTTAAATAAACTACAGAAGCCACAACAGACCCATTTTTTTCAACAATATGGGACTTAGATTCAACAATCAAATCTTTAATAGGCACATTTCTTTTATTCATCATATATTTAACCATTTCAACAGCTTCTTTTTTCACATCTTCTTCACTATGATTAACACGACTATTTTCAACAACACATCCTAATTCATCTCCAATTGCAATAGCAACACAAGCAATAATTTCATCTCCTTTATTATCACTTGTTATTTCAGATAAAACACAATTAACCATACTTCCTACTTTTAATTTAGGTAAATTTTCTACTTTTGTATTTTTCCCAAGCATGCTTGAAACTTTAATAAGATTCACATCACCAATATTTGCTTCTGTCAATGCATTATCAAATGCATTTAATATTGTTGGACCTTCTGCCTCTCCAGATACAATAGATACTCTCATTTTAATCAACAAAATATAAATTTAATTTAAATTATATAAAAATTATAAAATACAATTATTTATTATTTTTTTATGTCTAAAAATATATTAATATTACAATTTTATAATTTAATCCGAATACTTTATATAAATGTTAATATAAATATAACTAATAATTTATAATTTATTATGAATTTATCAAGCTTAAAAAAACTAATTTTAGTTAAAAAAGAATATAAATAAATTATCATTTTGTTTCTTTTTTTTAAAAAATAAAATTTAATGATAATTAATTAACGATTATAAAAAAAATAAAATATTTTTTACAATGAATTAATGGTGAGGTTTTTTAAGATGGCAACTAAAGTAGTAGAAATTAAAACTTTAAAAGTAGGAAAATATATAGTATTAGGCGGCGAAGCATCCAAAATCACAAGTTTATCAACTTCTTCTCCAGGAAAACATGGAGCAGCAAAAGCAAGACTTGAAGCAGTAGGTATATTTGACAACCAAAAAAGAAGTATTGTTAAACCTGTAAACACAAAAGTAGACATACCAATAATTGATAAAAGAGTAGGTCAAGTTATATCTTTATTACCAGACACAGTTCAATTAATGGATATGGAAAGTTACGAAACATTAGATTTACCAATGCCAGAAGACAGTGATTTGAAAGAACGTATCGTTGAAGGTATAGAAGTAGAATACATTGTCGCAATGGGTAACATGAAAATAATGAGAACCAAAGGTAGTTCAGTCTAAATCTGAAAAACCTTTTTAAAACTCAATTTTCAATTAATATTTATATAAAAAACACTTTTATTAATATAAAAAACAATAATCTTTTTTTCACAAATTTCTTTTTTATTAATTTTTAATTAACTCAATTTTCTAAAATTACAAAAATACTATTTTTAAAAAACTAATGGTACGAAAAATATGCTGTTTAATACATATGAACCTTGGAAATTCGCTTTTTCACAAGAAACAACAAATTTGGGAGATATAGAAAAAGACACATCCAAGAACAAATGGGGGATAATAGGTGTTCCATTCGATAGTACATGTTCATATCATAATGGATCAAGATACGCTCCAATTATAATACGGGAAGCATCATATGGTTTTGAAAAATTCAATATAAACCTTCAGAAAGAATTAAATACAGAATTCTATGATTTTGGAGATAGCAATATTGTACATGGAAACTGCAAAAAAACCTGTGATATTGTTGAAGAAAACATAACTGATTTAATAATAAATAATATAAAACCTTTAATAATTGGTGGAGAACACAGCATATCTTTATCATCAATCAATGCATTAAAAAATAAATATCCTATTGAAAATATTACAATTATTCATATAGATGCACATAGGGACATGATAAATAAATATCAAGATGAAAAATACTCCCATGCAACAGTTATGAGAAGAATACACAATTTAAATCCAAAAGAAATTATACAAATAGGAATAAGATCCTCTTCAAAAGAAGAAGAAAATTTTGTTAAAAAACAAGATAATATAAAAACATTCACACCAAAACAAGTACAAAATAAGCCTGAAGAATTAATAAATTATATAAATTCTATAAATGGCCCAATATATCTTACAATTGATATGGATGGATTAGATCCATCTATAGCGCCAAATGTGGGGAATCCAACCCATGGAGGATTAAATATTAATCAAATAGACATATTATTAAAATCTTTATCACAAAAAGAAATAATTGGTATGGATTTAATGGAAGTGGCTACAAAAAAATTAGGAGATACTACAGCTATTTTAGCAGCTAAAATAATTTTGGACTTCTTAACATTACAAGATTAAAATTTATTTCACCATTTTTCCCAATGGACTTTTTCTTCATCCATTTTATCTTTAACTTCATTTTTATTATCTGGATAACCTAAAGCAATAAGTGAAAATGGACAGATATGTTCTGGTAATTTAAAATATTTTCTCAAAGCATTAACACGTATATCTACAGGGTATATTCCTGTCCATACAGTTCCAATTCCTAATGCATTCGCCCCTAAAAGTATATTTTCAGTTACTGCAGCACAATCTTGAACCCAAAATTCTTCATTGTCTTTTATTGTTTTGTTTAAATCTCCTAACACTATAATGCCTGCTTTAGCATTTTTAAACATTTTGGAATATTTATGTACTTTTCCCATATCGGTTAATGTTTCACTATCGCGGATTATTATGAATTCCCAAGGTTGAAAATTACATGCTGAAGGAGCGCTCATACCCGCTTTCACAATTTTTAATAAGTCTTCTTTACTTATTTCATCATCTGTATATGTTCTAACACTTTTACGATTATAAATATTATTTAAAACTATTTCACTTTCATTCATTATCTATTCACAGCCGATTTATTCCATTCAGATTAATTTTATATAATACTTTCAATAAATAATCTATTTTATTATATTTATAACTATAATTATATTATAATTTTAAACTTTTTATTTTTTTTAGGAAAAAATATTAAAAATAACACTCTAATTATTTTTGAGGTAGTATTTTATGTATGAAAGAGAAATTAAACTTTCAGGCCATATTATTGATTCATTAGCTTTGCCTAAAACTATGGATATTATAATGGATAAAGGTGGAGATTTTGATATCATTGATATTGATGTAGGTAAAAGAAAATCAGATACAAGTACAGCTAAAATTTTAGTTTCAACTGAATCTCTTGAAACATTAGAAAGTATTTTGGATGAGATTTCTGTTTTAGGGGTTTCAATATCTGAAATTGAAAATGCGGTTTTAGAACCCTCTCCTAAAGATAAGGTTGCTCCTGAAGGTTTTTATTCAACATCTAATTATGAAACTCATGTATTAATTGACGGGAACTGGTTACTTGTTGAAAATATTGAAATGGATTGTATGGTTGTTATTGATAAGGCTAAAAATAAAGCATTTTGCCGTCCAGTTAATGATTTGAAAGAAGGAGATTTGGTTGTTGTAGGTCGTGGTGGTGTTAAAGTATCTCCTCCTGAAAGAACTAGGGGTAAAAAAGGCGTTTTTGAATTTATGAATAGTGAAGTTTCTTCTGAAAAACCATTACTCTCTATTGCTAAAGATATTGCCTCTGAAATTAAAAATATTAAGGATAATGGAGGTAAAATTTTATTAGTTGGCGGTCCTGCAATTATTCACACTGGATCTGCTAAACTTGTGGGAGCTATGATTCGTGAAGGTTTTATTGATGTTCTTTTTGCAGGTAATGCTTTAGCTACTCACGATATTGAATCAGATCAATTTGGAACTTCTTTAGGGATTAATGTTGAGACGGGGGAAATAGTTTCTCATGGCCATACTCATCATATGAGAGCTATTAATAGAATTAATAAATCTGGATCTATTAAGAAGGCAGTTGAAGATGGTACTCTTAAAAGTGGAATAATGTATGAATGTGTTAAAAATAATGTTCCATATGTTTTAGCAGGTTCTATTCGTGATGATGGTCCTTTACCTGATGTTATAACTGATATTCGCGAGTCTCAGGCTAAAATGAGGTATTATTGTCAAAGAGTTGATATGGTTTTGATGGTATCAACAATGTTACATTCTATTGCAACAGGTAATATGCTGCCTGCTAGTGTTAAGAGTATTTGTATTGATATTAATCCATCAACCGTAACTAAATTATCTGATCGTGGTAGTGCTCAGGTTATGAGTGTTGTTACGGATATTGGTTCATTTTTACCAGTACTTTATGAATGTTTGCATGATGATAGTTTCATATCTGAAAATTTAGGTTAATTTTTCTTTTTCATATTATTTTTTTTTTTTTAGGTTGTTTTTTTTATGTCTGTTTTGAAGTTTAAGGTTAATATTCTTGATTTTGATGTGGATGAAATTTATCCTGCGGAAGTTTCTATTGTTGATGATTTGATTTCTGATGTTCAGAAGTTAGATGGGGATGTTTCTTTAGATTTTGATGGTGTTTTAGTTCCAGGTTTTATTGATTCGCATGTTCATATTGAGTCTACTATGTTGTCTCCATCTAATTTTGCTAAATCTGTTATTCCTCATGGTACTACTTCTGTTGTTGCTGATGCTCATGAAATTGTTAATGTTTTGGGTAAAGAGGGTATGGATTTCATGATTGAAGATGGTTCTTCTGTTCCTTTTGATTTTTATTTTTCTGCTCCTTCATGTGTTCCTGCTACTGTTTTTGAGACTAATGGGGCTGTTTTTGATGCGGATGATATTGAAGAACTGTTTAAACATCCTAAAGTTATTTGTTTGGGAGAAATGATGAATTTTCCAGGTGTTATTGCTGGGGATGAGGAGGTTATTCGTAAATTGGATGTTGCAAAGGAATTAGGTTTCCCTATTGATGGTCATGCTCCTTTAGTATCTGGTGAAGATTTGGAAAAATATGTGTCTTATGGTATAAGCACTGACCATGAATGTAGTAATTTTAACGAAGCTATTGAGAAAAAGAAATTAGGTGTTAAAATTATGGTGCGTGAAGGGTCATCTGCTAAGGATATTGATGCTCTTTTAAATATAAAAGATAGGGTTGAATATTGGACAAAAGAATCAGAATTTGGAAACATAACTGTAGAAGAATACCAAAAATTATTAAAACACCCAATTTTCGACTTCCTAGTAACAGATGATAAAAATCCAAAAGACCTACAAAAAGGACACCTCAACACACTAGTAAAAAAAGCAATAACAAAAGACATAGCTCCAATAGAAGCATTAAAAATGGTAACAATAAATCCAGCAAAACATTACAAACTAAACTCTGGAGAAATAAAAAAAGGAAAAAAAGCAAACCTCATACTAATAGACAATATAAACAATCTAAATGTCAAAAAAACAATCATAAATGGAAAAATAGTATACGACAATGAAAAAATACTTTTCAAAACAACAAAACCAAAAATAAAAAACACATTCAATGTGAACCCGAAAAAACCAGAAGATTTTGATATAAAATCAAATAAAAAAACAGTAAAAGTAAATGTAATAGAAGCAATCAACAAAGAACTAAACACAAACAAAATAACAACAAAACTAGAAACAAAAAACCAAACAATACAACCAAATATAAAGGAAGATATATTAAAAATAAGTGTAATTGAAAGATACGGACACAACAACATGGCAAATGCTTTCATAAAAGGATTCAAACTAAAAACAGGAGCAATTGCAACATCAGTATCTCATGATTCACACAACATAATAACTGTAGGAACAAACTCAAAAGATATGGCAAATGCAGTAAACACAATAGTAAAAAATCATGGGGGATTAGCCATATCCAATGAAAATAAAATCGAAACACTAAAACTCCCAATAGCTGGATTGATGAGTGATCAAAAAATAGAAACAATAGCAAAACAACTAGAAAAAATGGAACAAACAGTTAAAGAATTAGGTTCAACACTAGAATCTCCTTTTATGACATTATCATTCATGGCATTATTAGTAATACCTGAATTAAAAATATCTGACAAAGGACTATTCAATTTAATCGAATTCAAACAAGAAGATGTTATACTAGATGGTTCATAATACATAACCATTATTTTTTAAATTACTAATAATATACTCCATAGCCATCTTATCTTCTTTACTACCTACCTTTTTAGCAACACGATAATTTTCTCTAAAACGACCCATATAATAATCTCTAATTTCAGAACTAACTTTATCAACACGACTATAATTAACTAAAGACTCAATAACACAATGAATACCTCTATTTAAAGGATTCATATTGACTTTATTAATAACAACATTACTAACATCAGATTTAATATAATTAGTCTCAACAGGTTGTATAGGGTCATCGCTTTTTAAAACATTTTTAATATCAGTCACTTTGGCATCAAAAAAAGATTCAACATCTTTAAGCACTAAAGAATCAGAACTAACATAATATTCCTCACTAATATTATCAATTAAAGAATAAGAAAAATAAAGAGGATTATAAGTAAGATTAACAGTAAATTCACCATTTCTCTTAATATTTTCTAAAGTCTTACTGCCTTCAAAAATCCTATTAACAATATTATGATTTCCTTTAACAATAGTACCAAAAGGAGCAGCATTACGACTACCATCACTATTCCAAGTAGTTAAAATAACCTCATATTGTTGACCTTTACACATACCAATATCAAATAATCCAAATACCATATTTTCAAAAATCCTAAAATTAAAAAACTCTTTTTTAATAATATTCTTTTATAATATTTAATATATTTATATTAGTTCATTATATAAATTAATAATAATTAAACTATTAAGTTAAAAAAATAATTATAATAAAATTCTAAAAACACTAAATATTTTATATTAAAAAAATAAGAAGGAATAAAAACAATGGAATATAGAATGCGTACTGAAGTTTTAGAACAACCTGATGCATTAAGAAAAACATTTGAGCAAGAAACTTTAAATATGGATAAAATAGCTCAAGAATTAACAAAAGTAGATAAAATATATTTAGTTGGATGTGGAAGTTCATTATCAACATTATATTCAGTTAGGGATGCATTAGAATCAGTATCTGATTTTCCAATAATAGTATCTACTGGATACGAATTTACATATAGTAAAAATTTAAATGATAAAAATGCAGCTGCAATATTCGCATCACAATCTGGAGAAACAGCAGATACACTAGCAGGTCTTAGAAAAGCTAATGAACTAGGATTTAACACAATATCAATATCTAATGAAAAAGATAGTTCAATGCTAAAGGAATCAAAAAATCCAATATTGACTCGTGGAGGAACAGAAACAGCAATATTAGGAACTAAAACATACATAACTCAACTAGCATGTTTGTATTATCTTTTATTTTCATCATCGGACTACTCTAAAAAAGATGAAGTTTTAAAAGACTTACAAAAAATACCTGATATTATAGAAAAATTAATAGAATCTACAGAAGAGGATAATAAATTATTGGCTAAAAAATTCAAAGATGAAGAAATTTTTTACTGTCTTGGTGGAGGACCTAATTTTGGATTAGCATATAAATTAGCAATGACAATGTTAATGGAAGGTTCAATAAAACATGCATGTCCATTATACTCTGCAGAATTTAGACATGGATTGATAGAAAGAGCAGAAAAAGATGTTCCATTAATATTTTTAGAAGCAGATTATCCAGTTGATATGCTAACGCAAAAAGCAATAAAATCTTCTGAAGAGTTAAAATGTAAAAATATTATTTATAACTTAAAAGATTATGCTGATATTAATAATCTTTTAGCGCCATTTATACTTGTAATACCTTTAGAATGGTTTGTTTATTACTTGGCTCATTTCAATGGTGAAGATCCTGGAAGCACTCGCCATATTGGGAAAGTAAGGTATTAATAATTTGAATTTTAAAAAAGAAGTATGTAGATTTAATTAAATTAAATCTACTTTATGTTTTTCAATATCTAATTTTGGTATTTTTAAAAGAACTGCACCTAATTTATATTCTGCACTAATTTCTTTAAATTTAATGCTTTCGGGTAGTTTAACAACTCTTTTTACTTTTCCAGTTTCTAAAGTTTGAATGATATACTCTTTTTCACATTCTTCTTCAATATCGTTTAAGGTATCTTCAAATTCTAAATTAATTGTTATTTGTTTTTCAGTAGATTCAATATCAATGTTTTCTTTTTCAACACCTGCTACATTAATTTTTAAGTAGTAGTTTTCAGGAGTATCTATTAAATCTAATGCAATTTGTGATTGTGGTGCTTCACGGTAGTCTTGTATTCTTGTGTCAATTGATTTTTGAAGTCCTTTCATGGAAACCATTAGGTCTTCCATAGATCTTCCTACATCGTTTGAAACTCTTTCAACTACGTTTTTTCTTCTTTCAGAATATTTCTGTTTACTTTCGTTTATGTCTTCTTTAATTTTTTCTTTATCTATTATAGGTTCATCCATTTTATTCATCTCGAAAATATTTTTTTTTAATTAATACCATTAAGTTATTTTATAATATTTAAAAGTTGTGTGTATTAAAAAAATTAATATATTTTTAAAAGGTTTTTATTTGTATTTAATAATCTTCTCTTTCTATTTTTTTAACCGAATCTAATAATTTTAATATTTCATCAATACCTTCACCTTCCATTGCTGAAATTAAGAGAGGTTCTTCAGTTTTTTCTATAAAGTTATTAACATATTCAAATCGTGAACCATTATTATAGTAATCGGAAATATCCATTTTATTAAATAAAATTTTTATAGGTGCATTAAAAATTTCTTCAATTTCTTCAAGTAAATTAAATTGTTGTTCCAGAGGATAGCCACAAGTTTCAGAACTATCAAAAATAAAGAGAATAGCATCTGCTAAATCTTCAAGGGCAACCATTGCATTCATTTCAATATCATTCATATCGACTATTGGGCGATCTAATAATCCAGGTGTATCTATAATTTGTATATGTTTCCAGTTTCTTTCGATATGTCCTATTTGTATACCTTTTGTTGTGAAGGGATAATCTGCTACTTCTGGTTCTGCATCTGTTATTTTACTAAGTAATGTTGATTTACCAACATTTGGAAATCCTGCAATTACAATTGTTGTTGCTTCAAAATCGATTGTGGGCATATTACGCAATCTGCTTTTTGCAAAATCTAGAACGTCCAGGTCTTTACTTATTTTATGAACAACAGAGGATATTCTTCCATATGCTTGACTTCTGAGAGTTGATGCTTTTTCTGGTGCGGATCTTCTTATTTTTTTACTATAATCTTTTTCTAATTGTGTTATGATACCATATGCCCAGTTTAATGCTCCTAGTGCTTGTTTCATGTCATCAACACCTACGGTTATGTCGATGTAGTCTTGATAAAATTCGGGTAATTCTTCAATAGTTGGAACTCTATCATTAATCATTTTTAGTCTGTCTTTTATAACTTGGCAGGCTGTAACTACTCGTGCTTCCTCGATTTTCTTAGGTTTTAATCTTTTGGGCATTTTTTTACTTCTTACTTCTGATGCTGTTTTTTTTCCTCTTGAAAATCCTTTGTCTAATAGTTCATCAGGTGTTGGGATTGTTGGTATCATCATTTTTTATCACCACAAAAATATTTTATTTTTTCTCACTCTTCAAATTTTTGGCCTTGGAATTTATAAATATTGATATTTTTATTATTGAGCCATGAATCAGGGTTTAAACCGGCTTTTAGACATGTATTTTCTAAAAATTCAGTTTCATTCATATTATATTCTATTGCTACTTGTGGAAGTAGTAATCCACTAGTGAATAAGCTTCTAACTATTAAACCATCCTGTCCAATGTTTATTTTATTTGGGTATTCTTCTGGTTTGTCAACTTTTATTAGTGTGGGTTTTGTTAGAATTGTAATTTCTATTTTAATTTTTTCTATTTCGTCTTCAGTTAATGAAGGAAATCTTGGATCATTTATAGTTGCAGATATGGATACATCTATTATTGCTTCAATTAATGGTTTTATTGGTTCTGGATATCCAATACAACCTCTTAGATTATTATTTTTGTTTATTGTACAAAATACTCCTAATTTTTCTTTTAAGTATTCTGGACAATTTTGTGGAGGGGTGATTCTTTCATTTTTAAGTGTAATTGTAGTAATTGCATCTCTTGCAATTTTTAATAAGTATTCTTTGTCAGTATTTGTTAATTCCATTTTAATCAATTTTTTCTTTTATTTGCTTCCGCCTACTGTGGCATTTAGTATTCTTGTATTGGGGCCACCGTCTCCTACGGGTGCAACTTGACCATCTTTTCCACAGAATCCGACGCTAAGTTTGAATGTGTCATCAACTGCATCAACATTTTTTAGTGTTTCAAGAATTTGTCCTGAGAGAGATACATCTCTTAGTATGTCTTTAATTTCACCATTTTCTATTTTGTATGATTCTGTTGCATTGAATTGGAATATTCCTTTTCCAGTATCTACTTGTCCCCCTCTAGAACCTTTTAGGTATATTCCATCTTTTATGTCTTCAATTAGTTCTTCGAATTTATAATCTCCAGGTTGAAGGTAAGTATTACTCATTCTTACTATTGGTTGGTCACTAATTGAACTTCTAGCATTTCCACTAGATTTTAAATTTAATTTTGATGCTGTTTCTCTAGATGATAATAGTGAGACTAGTTTTCCGTTTTTAACAAGTTGGTTTTTTTGAGTTTTAACTCCTTCAACATCATATTCATAATATCCGAATCCATTTTTGTTTGTTGGGTCATCGAATATGTTTACAACATCTGATCCTATTTGTTCTTCTAGTTTTCCTTTTAGTACTGAATCGTTTTGTAATATTATGTCTGCTTCTGATGCGTGTCCTAGTGCTTCGTGTATGAATACTCCTGTTAGTTCGTTGTCGGTTATTATTGTGAATTTTCCTGATGGGGGTTTTTCTGCATTTAGGAGTTTTGTTGATTTTTCTGCTGTTTTTCTGCTGAATTTTTCTATGTCTTCGTTTTCTATGATTTCGTATCCTTTTACTCCACCTATGCTTCCGTGGCTCATTTGTTTTATTGTTCCTGATGATGATACTGTGTTTAGTGATAGTCTTAGTCTTGTGGTTTCTTGTATTATTTCACTTCCTTCACTTGTTATTAATATTGTTTTTTGTTCGCTATCGCTGTAGTTTACTGTTGTGCTTGTGACTTTTCCAATTTGTGCTGCTGAACTAACATCTGTTAAGAGTTCTTTTTTTTCTTCTATGCTTATGTCATTTACAGGTATTTTTAATGGTGTTTTTATTTTATCTTTTATTGGTTTGTTTTCGCTTAGGCTTATGTCTCCTTTTAGGGATTTTGATATTTTTATTGCAGTTTCAGTTATTTGTTCCATTTTGTTTAAGTCATTTGTGTATGCAAATCCCCATGCTCCGTTGTTTAATACTCTTATTCTTGCACTATTTGAGGTTCCTGTATTTATTTCTTGTATTTTTCCATCTTCCATAATTATATTTGTATTGTTTCCGGTTCCTGCACGTATATCCACATAATCTACTTTATTTTCAATTTTTTCTATTATTTTATTGAAAATGTCTATTTTTGTTTCCATTGTTTTTTTCCTGTATTTTTTTTTATTTACATGTTTTTTATGTTTTAATTAGTATTAGTAATTTTATTTTTTTTTAGAAAGTTTTATAAAAGATTTATAACAATAGTTATATTAAAATATTTTTTTTAAATGAATAATACAAGAGGTGCACAAAATGGTTATTATAGTAGGTACAGGAGCAGGAGGAGCAATAATTGCAATGAAACTCTCACAAAATAACATACCTGTAACAATAATCGAAAAAGGACCTTACATAAACAGTAAAGATGCATTTGAATATTATGATCAAAAATACTACTCAAAAAGAAGCAAAAATGAAGAAAGTGTAGACCTACTAAAAACAACATGTATAGGAGGATCTACAATAGTTGCAGCAGGGAATGGGGTAAGAGTACTAGAAAAAGAATTCCAAAAAATGGGAATAGACTTAACAAAAGAATACGAAACAGTAGAAGAACTATTAAACATACATCAAATGAACGACACACACATTGGAAAAGGCACAAGAAAATTCCTAGAATCTTCAAAAGAATTAGGATTCCAAACAATGAAAATGCCAAAATTCATAGAAGAAGACAAATGTATAAAATGTGGAAAATGCTCATTTGGATGCCCACAAGATGCAAAATGGAGTGGAAAAGACTTTATAAATATAGCAATAGAAAACGGGGCGGAATTAATAACAAATGCAGAAGTAAAAAAAATATTAATAAAAAATAAAGAACTAAAAGGAGTAGAATACATACAAAACAATCAAACAAAAACAATCAACTCCAATGAAATAATACTAACAGCCGGAGCAATAGATACAAGCATAATACTACAAAACTCAGGAATAGATGCAGGTAATAAATTATTCTTCGACCCATTTGTATCTGTGGGAGGAGTATTAAAAGATATAAACTTCAATACAGAAGTACAAATGAATGCACTAACAATAGGAAATGAATATATATTGGCTCCACACTTCTCATCATTCATACCAAAATACTTAAAAGAACAACACCCATCAATAGAAGATAAAGACATATTGAGCATAATGGTAAAAATACCTGATGACATGGTGGGAACAGTAGACAAAGAAGGAAACATAAAAAAATTCAACACAATTGATGATATAAGAAGAATATCTCAAGGAACTGCAGCAGCAGGAGGAATATTAGAAAAAATAGGAGTTGACACAACAACAATGACTTCTACAGTATTCAGAGGAGCACACCCTGGAGGAACAGCTGCAATAGGGGATGTTGTTGATAAAAATTTAGAAACAGAAATAAAAGGTTTGTATGTTGCTGATGCAAGTGTAATACCAATATCACCCGGAAAACCTCCAATATTACTAATATTAGCATTAGCACTAAGATTAGCAAATAATATAATTCAAAAAAATAGTTAACATTTAAAAAAATTTAAAATTGTTTATTAATTTCTTCTTCAGAAATTAATCTTTCACAATAATGACATTTAAGTGTAATAGGATGTTTATTTATAAGATAAAACTTAGAACTTATAGGTTCATTTGTATTACTAATACATTTTGGATTAACACATTTAATAATAGAATCAAACTCAGTCATTAATTTAACAGGTACTTTAGAAACAATTTTATAATCTCTAATAATATTAATCGTAGCATTCTTAGATATTAAAGCAATTTGATCAAGTTCATTAGAATCAAGTTCCCGATTTTCAATCTTAACAATATCCTTTTTACCAGACTTACCAGATTCAATATTCATAGCAACAGTAACACTTGTATCATCATCAGGAAGTCCTAAAATCCTTAAAACATAAATAGATTTATTAGCAGTAATATGATCAATAACTGTACCATTTTTAATAGGTTTAACCTTAAGTTCATGTTCCATATATAAAAATATAATGCTAAAAGATATTTAATACTTTGTGAAAAAACAATAAATTAAGAACTTATTCTAAAAAATAATAAAATAATATTGGAGCTAAAAAATGTCTAAAAACTTAATAATATACTTTTCAAGAAGAGGAAACAACTATACTAATGCAGGGATACAAAATATAAAAGTGGGAAACACAGAAAAAATCGTAAATTATATACAAGATTTCATAGATGCTGATGTATTTGAAATAAAACCTAAACAAGAGTATCCGGAAGATTATATGGAATGTACAGAAGTAGCTAAAAAAGAACAAGAGGAAAATGCAAGACCTAAACTACAAAATTACTTAGAAAGTATTGAAGAATATGATACGATATATATAGGATTTCCTAATTGGTGGGGAACATTGCCAATGCCATTTTGGACACAATTAGAAAAATTAGACTTTAATGGTAAAACAATAAAACCCTTTGTAACACATGAAGGTTCACAAATGGGTAATAGTTTGAATGACCTTAAAAAATTATGTAAAGGTGCAAAAATAGAATCTGGTTTAGCAATACAAGGCAGTACAGTTGATAATGCTAAACACAAAGTTGAAAAATGGGTAACTTCATAAGAAAATTTATACTATTTTTTTCTTTTTTAACTATAAATACCTAAATCTAAAGACCGTATTACACGTATACTGTCTCTTTCAAGTTGAATTAAACTCTTATCTTTAGTTTTTATTTTAAATCCTTCAATAACACGTCCACCACGTAGTTTAACTTTTTCTTGCATACGTTTAAGAGTATTATCTCCGCCTGAATTACTCATTGTAGTGAATAAAACAACATCCTTGCCTTTTAAATCTAATTTATCAATTAAAGTAATTATTGCAGGAGTAGGATTATTTGCCCATGTAGGAGTTCCAATATAAACTAAATCATAATTTGTTAAATCAATTTTATCAGGATAAATTTCAGTTTTCTTTTCTCTAAATGCATCTATAGAAGAGTTAAACCTATTTAAAAAACCTCCTCTTCTTTTCAAATCTTTAACCTTAATAGTTTCAGAATTTAATTCATTAGCTAAAGATTTAGCAACAATTTCAGTTCTTTTAGTTTCAGAATAGTAAAGTATTATAGTATTCATAAAAAAATTACCAACCTTCTTACAAATATTATATTTGATATAATATAAATAACTTTATGGGTGCATACCATAAAGATTAAGCCCCATCATTTCATCAAAACCACATACAATATTTAAATTTTGCACTGCTTGGCCAGAAGCACCTTTAACTAAATTATCAATAGCAGATACAATAACTAATCTATCCACATCATCAATTTCAAAACATCCAATATGTATATAATTAGAACCTCTAACTGCACTTAAACGCGGAATTTCACCTTCGTCTGTAATATTAACGAAAGGTTCAGATTTATATTGTTTAATATAAATATCTCTAATTTCTTCACTACTAATATCCACATCCTCTTTAAAAAAACTATGGCTTGTAGTTATAATACCTCTAATACTAGGAACTAAATGAGGTGTGAATGAAACTTTAATATCTGAAAATAAACATAACTCTTGTCTTATTTCAGGAGTATGTCTATGACTAATTATTTTATAAGGATTAACATTTTGACTTATATTTGGAAAATGACTGGATTCTGTTGGTTTAACTCCAGAACCACTAACTCCAGTTTTACTATCAAATATTGTACGAGTTAACAACTGGGCCTTAGATAATGGAAAAATGGATAAAATCGCACCAGTTGTGAAACATCCTGGATTTGCAATTAAATTTGCCTTTTTTATTTCTTTTCTATGGATTTCAGGAAGGCCATAAACAGCATCTATCTCCCCAGTATGTTTAAGATTATACCATTCTTCATAAACTTTTGTATCATTAAAACGATAATCTCCACTAAAATCAATAACTTTGGAACCACTATCTAAAATACTTGGAACAATATTCATTGAAGCACCATGCGGTGTTGCAGTAAAAACAACATCACTATCTAAATCCTCAGGTTTTTTATCTTCAAACTTCAAACCAGTATTTCTTAAATGTGGGTGAACTTTATAAATAGGTTCACCATCATTTTTACGAGAAGTTACATGTTTTATATCAACTTCTGGGTGATTTAATAAAAATTTAAGTATTTCTCCACCAGTATATCCACTTGCACCAACAACAGAAACAGTAACCATAATTTAATCCTCCTTACTCTTTTTCATATTTCTAATTTTTTTAATTATCTTATTACTACTATCTAAATTACTATTATGATAATCTTTAACACGAACAACTTTAATATTTAATCCATTATCTTTTAAATCAGATTCAAGTTTATATGTATTAAAGTTTTGATCTGGACCAATAGCAATAATATCTGGCTTAATTTCACGAACAATTTTAAACATATCTCCATCTTCATACCCTAGATATGCTTCATCAACAGGTTTTAAATATTTAATCATCTCTAAGCGCTGATTCTCATCAACAATAGGTTCACGTTTATTTTTTCTAACTGTAGAATCTTTTGCAACAACTACAATTAAATAAGGATTTTCTCCACCTAATTCTTTAGCTTTTTCTAAGTATAATCCATGACCTGGATGTATTATATCAAAAGTACCACTAGCCATAACTCTCATTGAAATCCAAAACCTAAAAATTAAATTGTAACTTTTATTTATTTTATATTTTGATACTTTAAAGCATCTTCTAATTTAATATTCTTTTTATACAATGCTGAACCAATAACTACTCCTTCAACATCAGTTTCTGATAATTTTTTAATATCTTCTATACTTGTAATTCCTCCGGAATAAACAACTGGAATATTAATGCTATCTAAAAGATTATTTAATGGTTCTAAACTAAATCCCTGTAATAATCCTTCATAATCCACATTTGTAAATAGAATACTGCCTGCTCCTTGATTTTCAAACTCTTTACCTAAATCAACAGCACTTTTATCAATCTTTTCTTGCCAACCATTAATAACAACATGTGAATCTTTACTATCTAATGAAACCATAATATGTTCACTACCAAATTCATCAGCTAACTGTGTTATTGTTTGTGGGTATTTAATACCCATAGTACCAATAATTAAACGTTCAATACCAAGATTTAATAATTTTTCAGCATATTCAACACTACGTATGCCGCCACCTAATTGAATTGGAACATTAACATTGTCTAATATTTCTTTAATAATATTAATATTAGATTTGCCGTCAATAGTACCATCTAAATCAATAACATGAATTATACTAGCACCTTTATCTTCCCAAAATTTAGCAACATTTTCTGGATTGTCAATAACTACTTGTTCACTACCAGGTTTGCCTTGAACTAACTGAACACATTTACCATTCTTAATATCTACTGCAGGCATTATTAACATATGAAATTATAACCTCAAAAAAAATATTAAAATTTAATTACAAATTAATATTTAAAATTAGTATTATATATAATACTAATGCATTTTCACATGTGGAAAAAAATAATTTTTCAAATTTCAATAATTAATATTTTATCTGAAATATAGAGATTCAATAAAAAAAGAGTAATATGAAAAGAACAGCATTAAAAATAGCATATATTGGAACAAATTTCCATGGATTCCAAAGACAACCTGAACTAAGAACAGTAGAAGGAGAAATAATATATGCATTAAAAAAATTAGAGTATATTGATGATTTAAAAAAATCAAGATTCCGAATAGCTGGAAGAACAGATACTGGAGTTCATAGTCTTGGAAATGTAATAAGCTTCCAAACAGAAAAAGAAATACATATAAATCAAATTAATAACCATTTACCTGATGATATACAAATATTGGCTCAAGCGCCAGTAAGATATGGGTTCAAACCGCGATATGCTAAACAAAGACACTATCGATACATATTGCTTGAAAAAAACATAAATCTAAATTTAGTAAAAGATTGTGCAAAAATATTTGAAGGAACACATAATTTCATAAACTTCTCAAAAAGAAAACAAAAAACACCTACACGAACAATAGACAAAATAGATATATTGACTCCAGAAATAAACGCTAATAATCAACCAATATTTATAGACATTTATGGTGAAAGTTTTTTATGGAATATGGTGCGAAAAATGGCCAGAATATTTCAATTAGTAGGGATGGAAAAATTAGAATTTAATGATGTAAAAAAATTATTAGAACCACAAAAAGAAAAAGCCCCAATAAAAGTCATGCCGGCAAATCAATTAATACTTATGAACACAGAATATGAAGGTATAAAATTTAAAAAAGATGAATATGCAACGGTAAGATTCGAAAGAACACTAAAAGAAAATATATTAAATTATCAAACCAGTCAAAAACTAACAGAATGTCTGCTAAACTCATTAAAATAAAAAGTAAAAAATCATTCCACCAGTATTTAAAATTTATAAAAAATAAAAATTAGAATATAATACATAACATAATAATTTATTTAATTTATTTTTTTAGGAGTATTTATCACAATGAAAATTTCTGTTGTACTGGGAACAAGACCAGAAATAATTAAAATGGCATCAGTTATAGACGAAATCAATAAACGTGGACATGAATTACTTTTAATTCACACGGGACAACACTACGACAAAGAAATGTCTGAAAACTTTTTTAAAGATTTAGAACTCCCACTACCAAATAAAAATATAAATGTTGGTTCAGGATCCCATGGTAAACAAACTGGTCGAATGATGGAAGGAATAGAAGAAGTTTTAATGGAAGAAAAACCAGACATAGTATTAGTTCAGGGAGACACAAATGCAGTACTTGCAGGAGCACTAGTCGCAAGTAAGTTACACATACCTGTAGGACATGTAGAAGCAGGGTTAAGATCATTTGATGAAACCATGCCTGAGGAAATCAATAGATTAGTAGCAGATGTTACAACAAAATTATACTTCGTACCTACAATAGAATCAGCATTAAACCTATTAAGCGAAGGAATATCTCACAAACAAATAATAATAACAGGTAACACAGTAGTTGATGCATGTTTCAGAAATCTAAAAATAGCAGAAAAACGTGATAAAGAACAATACGATGAAGGACTAAGAAACTTAGATATAGACAACATGAAAAACATCGTAGCATTAACAATGCATCGTGCAGAAAATGTGGATGTTAAAGAAAGATTATTAAACATAATTGATGCTCTATTAGAATTAGATGATGTTGATATAATATTCCCAATACATCCAAGAACCCGAAATACACTCAAAAATTTCAACTTATTAGATAAACTAGAAAAAACAGAACATATTCATCTTATAAAACCAGTTGGATATTTAGATTTCTTATTACTATTATCAAAATCAAAATTCATATTAACAGATTCTGGAGGATTACAAGAAGAAGCAATAACATTAAATGTACCTGCACTAACTTTAAGATACAATACTGAAAGACCAGAAACAGTAACTGCTGGAGGAAACATACTCGTTGGTTCAGACACCGAAAAAATAATTGAAAATGCGAGATTAATCCTCGAAGATGAAACATTCTGTAATAAAATGAAAAATGCAATCAACCCTTATGGTGAAGGTAATGCAGCAGAAGTAATGTTAGATTCTATTGAAGAAGCATACAACAACAATGAATTAAACATTAAAGCTCCAGATACTGTAATGTCAACATTCACAAGAAAAATGGATAAAATCACAGAAGACATAACAGTTAAAGAATTTGAAGAAAATAAAAAATGTCTTGTACACTTAGTATACTCTGATAATTTAGAATTCCCATTTGACAATTTAAGCTTAAAAGATAAGATAATTTTCTATGATAAATATGCTTCATAAATTCTTTTTTTCAGGAGTATAAAAAAATTTGACAAATACAGAATCTATATTACTATTTGAATATTTCACAGCCAATGGAATAAATAATCAAAGCATAGTCTTAGAAGCAGTAAGTATGATTAAATCATTAACAGATGATTTAAAAAAAGAAAACATAACATTACTCTTATCTAAAAACTATAAAAAATATTTCAATGATTTTGATATTAATATAGAATTTATAACGGAACCATTAGAAAACTGGTTATCAAATAACTCTAAAAAATTCAAAAAAGCAATATTTATTGCAGATGAAACAGACGAACATTTATACAACATAACTAAAATATTGGAAGAAAATAATGTTAAATTATACTGCTCCAACTCTAATGGTGTTAAAATATCCAGTGACAAATATTTAACATATAACCTATTAAAAAACAAAATTAAACAACCAAAAACATTCAAAATCATAATAGACAATGATTGTTTAGAAAAAACATGCTCCATATTTAAAAATTTAAACTCAAAATTAATAATCAAACCCGTAAATGGAGTAGACTGTGAAAAAATTAAAATAATTAATAAAAAAGAAGATATTAATAAAATAACGGAATATGATTTTGGAACAGAACTAATAATACAAGAATTTATAGAAGGAGAATCATGTAGTGTTAGTTTAATATCTGATGGCAATACGGCAATACCTTTAAGCTTAAATAAACAAAATATAATATTAAATAGTGATATGAATTTATATAATGGTGGAATGTTACCATATAAACATAAATTAAAAGAAGAAGCATTTAAAATTTCAAAAAAAGCAATAGAAAACATAAACGGTATAAAAGGATTTATTGGTGTTGATTTAATATTAAATGATGAAGTAACATTTATAGAAATTAACTCAAGATTCACAACTCCGTATATTGGTCTTAAAGAAATAATAAACATTAATATTGGAGATACAATTTTAAAAATATTAGATAATAAAATGAATATTGATGATTTAAAAAATTGTGAACTAAATGGCGAAATAGAATTTATTAAAGAAAACAACGACATTAAATTAATAAAACATTAAAAAAAAATTGGTGATTAAATTTGAAAATAGCAGGTTTTGATATTGGAGGAGCAAATACTGATTTAGCAATTATAGAATATGACGATAACGGAGATATAAAAAATATAGAAACAGATTTCGAATACCTGCCTATGTGGTATAAAAACGAAAAATTAGGAGAAACATTAAAACATTTAATAGAAAACATATGTCCAATCACTGAAATAGATGCAATAGGAATAAGTATGACTGCTGAATTAGTAGATGCATACGAAACAAAAAAAGAAGGAGTATTGGACATTGCAAATAAATGTCTTAAAGAATTCAATATGCCTATGGGATTCGTTGGCATAAATGGGATGTTAACAGCAGACGAAATTAAAAAAACGCCCCTGGATTTAGCAGCTGCTAATTGGATTGCAACATCTGAAATAGCTGCAGCAATGGAAAAAGATTGTATATTTGTTGATACTGGAAGCACAACAACAGACATAATCCCTATTAAAAATGGTAAAGAATGTGCAATTGGACGTTCAGATTTTGAAAGATTAGCCACCGGTGAATTAGTATATACTGGAACACTTAGAACAAATATTGCAAGTTTCATAGATTATGTGCCTTTTGATGGTTCAGAATATCGTGTTGCATCTGAATTATTTGCAATAACTGCCGATGTGTATAATGTTTTAGATTTAATATCTGAAGAAGACTATGTATGTGATACATGTGATGGTCAAGGAAAATCTAAAATAGAATCTATGAGAAGAATTTCTAGAGTATTATGTGCAGATTTAGAAATATTAAATGAAGAAGACATAGTGAGTATTTGTGAATTCATTCATCAAGCACAAATTGCACAAATAGCTAATGCATTAGATGAAGTATCTTCAAGAGAAAATATTGATATTGTAATAACTACAGGGCTTGGAAAAGATATTTTATGTTCTGAAGCAGCTTTAAGCCTTAATTTACGAGTTAAACCTATGGATATGCTACTATCTGATGAAGAATGTGTGGTTGCTCCAGCTATAGGTACTGCAATGATGATGTATAATATGCTAAAAAACTAATTATTTTTTTATGGTTTGAAAAAGATGGTTAAAAAGAAAAATTCAAATTTACTTAGTTGGTTATTGATTTTAACTTTATTTTTCATTATATTTTGGTCTTTTGCAAACATATCTGATACAGAACTTGTAGGTAGCAATGATTTAGGTCAAGTAATTAAACATACTTATTCTCATTATGGTAATTCAGATATTAAAATAGCAGTTGTTTCTGGAATGCATTCTCGTGAAAATTTACATAAAACTATTTTGCCTGAGGTATGTAAACTTTTTGCAGTATTTAATAATGTGGAAGTTGTTAATTATCAAGTAATTGTAACGAATAACCCTGAAGATTTTGAAGTTAGTAGATCTAATGGTGAGTCTTTAGTTCATGATTATGTGGTTAATGATATTGATAATATGGATTTTGACTTAGTAATAATTGGACATGACCATGAAGAAGGTTATGGTGAGGGTTATTATATTGCAACTCCAAGTATGGATAGTTCTTCTGTAGAACTTGCAGAAGATGTGAGTGGGGATTTAGGATTTAATTATTATAAACGAGATACTTCTAGAGCAAGTAAGAGTACTAGTATTTCTAGTGTTGATAATCCTATTGTTAATACTGGAACTAATTTATTTGTATATGAAATTCCTGAAAATGATTTTTTCATTTTTGCATTTATAAATTCTTACAGGTTATTACATTCTTCATTAAGTAATATTAATAATTAATACCATACATCTTTTAATCCAAGTAAGTATGCTATAGTATTGCTTAATAAATGAAGTATAATAGATAATGCACATATTATTAATGCAAAATTAATGCTTATTTGTATAAATGGGAAAATAAATATAAGTGCCCCGAAAACAAAGTCAAGTTGGTCAAGTAAAGGAGCAGGATCTCCACTTTTTAGTCCAATTCTTCTTTTTATAAAACTTCCTACGGCATCACCAACTAATGCACCAAGTGCAAGTAAGAATCCATAAATTAATCCGTTTATCAATGTATTTGGAAAATTTATTAAAATTAAATTTCCTGTTAATTCTGGAATATTTAATCCAATTATTCCAATTATTCCCCCAATAATGGTTCCAAATATTGTTCCAAAAATAAGTCCTTTAAAAGTCACACCATTTCCTATTATTCTATTACCATCTATAAATGTTTTATTCAAATCTAAGGGTGTTTTACCTCCAAATGCAAGTCCACTTAGATTAGAAATGTATGCGGGCAACATAAAATACATTGCAACAAGACAATTAACTACAAGTATTATTAAAAAATCGGACATTATTGTTTTTTCCTTCAAATATTAAATTATTATCTAACTAATTATTATATATATTATGTAATATTTATATTTTATAATGTTTAAATAGTATAATATGATATATAATATAAGATTAAAAGTTTTAGAATTTCATAATTAGAATTTATTTTAAACTTTTTAATTAATTAATCTTATAATTTATTTTATTAAATTGATATAATATGAAAACTTAAATGGAGAAATATTATTATTTAATATTAAATATTTAATTTTAATTGGATTATTTTATTATCAATGATATTATCTTTTTTATTTTAAGATTTAATGGTGATTTTCGATGGAAATAAAAAAAACTGTAAGCTTATGCCCTACATGTCTTAAACGTGTAGATGCGGAAGTATATGAAAAGGATGGAAAAGTTTTTATTAAAAAAACATGTTCTGAACATGGGGAATTTGTAAACACCTACTGGGGAGAATCAGAATTCTATAATCATGTAGAAGATTTTAAACCTTTATTAAAACCAGTAGATAATCCTCAAGTAAATAAAAGTGAAGGATGTCCAAGTAATTGTGGAATATGTGAACAACACAAAACAAGTACCGTTTTAGGTTTAATAGATGTTACTAATAGATGTAACTTAAGATGCCCAATTTGTTTTGCAAATGCAGCAGCATCACGTGCATTATATGAACCAACATTTGATGAAATAGTTCAAATGCTTAAAAACTTAAGAAATTTAGAACCTAGAGGATGTCCAGCTATACAATTTGCAGGTGGAGAACCAACAGTAAGAAAAGATTTACCAGAATTAATCAAAAAAGCAAAAGAATTAGGATTCTCACACACTCAAGTAGCAACTAATGGTATAAGATTAGCTAAAAAAGAAGGTTATGCTCAAGAATTAAAAGATGCTGGATTAAACACTATATACTTACAATTTGATGGAATGACAGAAGAACCATACATTCAAGCTAGAAATAAAAACCTACTACCTATTAAAATAGAAGCAATAGAAAACTGTAGAAAAGCAGGTTTGGGCGTTGTATTAGTACCAACATTGGTAAAAGGAATAAATGATGATCAAATTGGAGACATCCTTAAATTTGCAATGGAAAATGTTGATATTATTCACGGTGTAAACTTCCAACCAGTATCATTTTCAGGAAGAACACCTCAAGAAGAAGTAGAACAACAAAGAATAACAATACCTGATTTCATAAATGAAGTGGACAAACAAACAAACCATCAAGTAACAAAAGAAGATTTCTATCCTCCATCTTTTGTACAACCAGTATCTGAATTTATAGGTGCACTAGAAGGTGAAGAACCATCAGCATACTTAAATTGTCATGAACACTGTGGTGTAGGAACATATGTATTCCTTGATGGTGATGATTTCATACCAATAACTCGTTTTATTGATGTTGAAGGATTAATGAATTTATTAGGAAAATATTCTGATGAATTAAACAACGGTGGATTTGGTGTTAAAAAGAAAGTATTGTTAAAAGCTCTTAAAAATGTCTTTGGATTAATAGATAATGATAAAAAACCAAAATATTTAGATTTAAAAAATATTTTATCTGCAATCTTCAAAGAAAGATCATACAGTGCATTAGGTGATTTCCACAAAAATGCATTATTAATCTCATGTATGCACTTTATGGATCCATTTAATTTTGATGCAGATCGTGTTCAAAATTGTATTATACACTATGCAGTACCTGATGGAAGAATAATACCATTCTGTACAATGAACTCTGTATATCGCCAAAGTATAGAAAAAGAATTTTCAACTCCATTAAACTCAAAATTAGTACAGTTCAACGATAAAACAGGTGAGGAGGAAGAGGATACAGAAATATAAAAAATTATAATTTAAAAACAAAATATAATTAAATATTTTTAAGTATTCTTAAATTTAGATATCTATGATTATTAAAACACCATCTAGACTACATATGACTCTAATAGATTTAAACGGGTCTTATGGTCGTTTTGATGGAGGAGTAGGTTTAACATTAGACAATCCTCACTTCATCTTAGAAAGCGAAGAAACCGAACGAGGTTTAACAATAGATTTTGATGATTCAATAACCGATTCATCAATAATGGAAGAATGTGTTCTTAAAATATCAAATTCTGCAGAAAAAGCAATGAGTAAATATGGTGTTGACACTGGTTTCCATTTTCATGTGAAACATGCAATATTACCACATTCTGGATTAGGATCAGGTACACAAATATCATTAGCAGCTGCAAAATCAGTATGTGAACACATTGGTAAAGAAGTAAACTCAGTAGAACTAGGGGCTCTTGTTGGTAGAGGGGGAACATCTGGAATAGGAACTTTCTCATTTGATTTAGGAGGGTTCATAGCTGATGGAGGGCACAGTTCTAAAGAAAAAAGCACATTTCTACCATCATCAGCATCAACAGCAAAACCTCCAAGATTAATAGGTAGATATGACTTTCCGGAGGACTGGAACATATTATTAGCAATCCCTCCAGCAAACAATGATGTTGCAGGAAATAAAGAAGTAAACATATTTCAAAGCTACTGTCCCGTACCTAGAAATGAAGTAGAACAAATATCTCATGTAGTATTCATGAATTTAATACCATACTTATTAGAACATGATATCGAAAACTTCGGTGAAAGTATAAACATGATTCAGACTAGAGGATTTAAAAAAATTGAAGTAAGCTTACAACCATCAAACGTAACAAATCTAATGAATTTCATGAGAAATAATGGGGCATACGGTGTTGGAATGAGTTCATTTGGACCAACATTATATACAATATATGATAAAAGCAATAAAGACATAGTTAAAAATACACAAGATTACTTAGATGGTGAAGGAACAATAATAACATCTAAAGCACAAAATCATGGATATGAAATAATTAAATAAAGTAATTATCACTATGGACTTTTTAATTTTTTACAATAAAGGAAAACAAATATTATGGACAAATTAAAAGGAAAAGTATGGGAATTTGGAGATAATATCGACACAGACATTATCATACCTGGAAGGTACTTAAGAACATTCAACCCTCAAGATTTAGCAGATCATGTATTAGAAGGAGAAAGAGAAGAGTTCACAAAAAATGTTAAAAAAGGAGACATAATTCTTGCAGGAGAAAACTTCGGCTGTGGATCAAGTAGAGAACAAGCACCCTTAGCAATAAAAACTGCAGGAGTATCTGCAATAATAGCTAAATCCTTTGCAAGAATATTTTACAGAAACTCAATTAACATAGGGCTTCCAGTAATTAAAGCAAATGTTAAAGCAAAAGATAATGATATTCTATCAATAAATCTAGAAAAAGGAATAGTTGTAAACGAAAGCACAAAAGAAGAATTTAAAATAGAACCATTCAAAGATTTTATGCTAAACATATTATCTGAAGGTGGAATAGTAAACCATTATCTAAATAATAAAAAATAAACAACTAAAACCACAACTACTCTTCCAATAAACAACATATACTTAAAAAAATTCATATCATTAAAAAAATTGGAGGTTATAACATTGCAATGTCCAGTATGCGGAGCAAACGATTTAAAAATAATAAAATCTAAAAAATTCAATACAAAAAAAGGAATACGCAAAGAAATAGTATTACAATGTCAAGAATGCAATCAAGTACATAAAGAATCATTGCTAGAAGAAAAACCTGAAAAATACAATTTGATAATAAGTGAACATGAAAACTCATTCAAAACGGACATATTATTATTTCCTGATCAAGTATTAAATGTGGGGGATTTTTTACAAACAAATTTCGGTAAAGTAGAAATAACCTCACTAGAAACAAATGAACGCAGAGAAAAAAAAGTTAAAGCTTCAAAAATAAAAACAATATGGGCAAATTCAATAGAAATACCTGCGAGATTTGGAATAAGTGTAGATTTACATGGACTTGTCTCCGCATATAAAGTTGAAACCGCACGGGATTATGAAATAAGTGTTGGAGACATATTTAAAATAGATAAATATGTTATACATGTGCATGTTATCAAAACAGATGAAAGAAAATTAACAAAAGGATTTGCAAAAGCTAAAGTCATAAAAAGAGTATATGGAAGACCAATCAAACAAAATAAATACGATTATGACTTAACACAACATATCATAAGTAAAAAAACAGTGTAAATTAAGGAGTTTAATAAAAATATGAAGGTATTTATTTATACTTATGGCTGCACATTCAACAAAGCAGATTCACAAATAATGGCAGGATTATTAACAAATGAAAATAATATTTCAATAACAGAAAATGTTGAAGATGCAGACATAATTATAGTAAACACATGTTATGTTAAACTACCAACTGAAAGTAAAGTAATAAATAAAATTAAAGACCTACAAACTATTTTTCCAAACAAAAAAATTATCATTACTGGATGTATGGTTGAAGTTGACCCTAAAAAATTAGATATAATAGGGAAAAATTGCTCTTGGATTGGACCACACCAATTAAATAAAACTGTGGATGTAGTTAAAAAAACATATAATGGACAAATAACTCGTGAAACTGGTTTCTCAAGAGACTCTAAAGTATGTTTGCCTAAAGTATCTGATAATCCATATGTACATGTTATACAGATATGCGAGGGATGTTTAGGAACATGTACTTACTGTTGCACACGTTTAGCAAGAGGAAGATTAATAAGTTATCCTATAAAAGATATTATTGAGGAAGCTAAACAAGCAATAGAAAATGGCGCTGTTGAAATTGAATTAACCGCACAAGACACATCTGCTTATGGTAAAGACACTGGTGAAACATTAGCTGATTTAATAAAAGAAGTATCTTCTATAAAAGGAAAATTTAAGATACGTATTGGAATGATGAATCCTAATAATATTGGTAATGAATTAGATGATTTAGTTAATGCATTTAAATCTGATAAAGTTTATAATTTCCTACATTTGCCTATCCAATCTGGAAGTAATAAAGTTTTAAGTGAAATGAGAAGAAATCATACGGTTGAAGACTATAAAAATATTGTTAAAAAATTTAGAGAAGAAATCCCTAATTTAACACTTGCTACGGATATTATTGTTGGATATCCAACAGAAACAGATGATGATTTTTCAGAAACCTTGAAACTTGTTAAAGAGTTGCAATTTAATATTATGCATATAAGTAAATATCGCCATAGAGAAGGGGCGTTGTCTTCAAATTTAGATGAAATTCCTGATAATGTGATGAAAAGTAGATCTAAAAAATTAACAGATATTAAATATAAAATTACAGAAAAAGAAAACGAAAAGTTTCTCAATTCAATAATGGATGTACTTGTTGTTGAAAAAGGGAAGAAAGGTGGGTATATTGCTAAGTCTGATTCATATATTCCAGTTGTTGTAGATAATGTTAATATTGGGGATTTTGTATCTGTTAAAATAACTGATGTTACAAGCACATATCTTTTTGGAAGCACGGATATTGCTTAATTTTTAATTTTAAGGTTTTTATTTCACATTTTAATATTTCTTATTTTTTCTTTATTTTTATATTTTGTCTATTTTTTTATCTTATTTTTTTAACTATTCTTTTGTGGGGATAGGTTTGAGTATATTATTTTGTATTGTTGTTGATTATTTTATTTAGTGCTCATTTTATGATGTAATAAACCAATACATTTATATACTATGGTATACGATATTTTAATTGGAGGTGAAAATATGAGTGAATTACCAATCGCACCTGTAGGTCGTATATTAAAAAACGCTGGCGCACAAAGAATTTCCGATGATGCTAAAGTTGCATTAGCTGAAGCATTAGAAGAACAAGGTGAAGAAGTAGCAACCAAAGCTGTAAACTTCGCACGCCACGCTGGTAGAAAAACCGTCAAAGCTGAAGATATCAAATTAGCTATCAAATAAGTTTTGTGACTGTTTTTTTTATTTTAATTGAATTTATTGGTCATAATATTTTAGGACCAATTTAAAATTTACTTTTTTTATTTATACTGATTTTAATTTTTGTTTTTTATTTTTCAAGTTTTTTAAGTGTTTTTTTGCTGTTTTGTTTTGTTGTTAGTTAGTTTTGTCTTATTGGTTC
>CAZJLS010000011.1:0-32669 GCA_964547125.1 uncultured Methanobacteriaceae archaeon
ATCCTAATCCTGCAAATCCTATTGCTATTCCAGCTCCAACAGCTGCAAGAGCAGTACCTAATCCAATTGCCATAATTTTATTCTCCTTTTAAAATTTTATGAATATTTTAATATTCTTTTTTTGAATTTTTTTTTTAATTTGTAAATAAAATATTTTTTAATCTTTATTTAATTTTGTTAAATTTCTTTCAGCTTTAAATGGTTTGAACATGTTTTTACCACTTACGAAGAATTGGCCGAAAAATTCAACATAGTTTAAACGTAATGCATTAACAAATGCACCTAATACTTGGAAAGCAAAGTTAGCTATATGACCAAATATAAATATAACTATCGCTAGTATAATTCCTGCAAATGGTACAGAATTATTCAATAATTCAGCTAAGATATTTACTGTCATAGCTATACCTCCTGTAGCAAGACAAAGTGCTAACAGACGAGCATATGAAAGTACATCTCCTAAGAAACCGAATATATCCATAATCCCATATGCACCTTGGGAATATAAAAGTAATAATATAGTTATTGCAATTAAAACTCCACCTATGATTTGTCCTATTAACCCTACTGCTGGAACCATAAATCCTGCGGCTAAACAGACTACACCTGCTTCTAGGATAAACCAACATATTTGGGAACCTAATGCTTCTTTTAAATCATTATTTCTAATATTATTTATTGCTCCTAAAATAAAACCAATATTAGTGTATATTAATCCAATAACAATAGCAATAATTAGAATGTTTGCTGGATTTTTGAAAGCATCAATCATAGGGATTACTGTAGGTAATTTATAGTTTAAGAATCTTCCTGCGAAATCTCCAAACATACCATTTGTAAGTAAACCCAATATAATTGCCCATATACCAGATACCATAACAATTAAACCGAAATCTTTCATAGATTCACGGACTTTACCCATTCCACGGTATAAAATGTAACCCAATATGGATACAACTACTCCGTATGCAGCATCTGTTAAACAGAAACCAAAGAAAAATGGGAATGTTATAGCTACAAATATTGTAGGGTCAACACAGTTATATTTAACTGAACCATACATTTGTACAAGGCGTTCATACGGTTTTGCATATGCATTATTTTTTTGAAGAATTGGAATATCTTCACTAGATTCATCAACATCTTCTAATTCAGAAACATAATTACCTTCAGTAGATTCATCTAATATATTAATAGCATTATTTACTTCTGGTTTAGGAACATATGCTTCTAACATTTTAGTAGTTTTTGTTTTACCAAAAGATGCGTAAATCTCATTTCTTTCTTTTTCAATTTCTAATTGTTCTTTTAAAACAAGTACATCATCATCCCAACGTTCAGCGATTCTTTTTAAATCAGCTCTTGTTTGGGATTTTTCTTCTTCTATTTGACTGATACGTGCTTGAGATTTAGAGATAATTTCACTTGGAGTTCCTTCTAAACCTGTAACGTCCAATCTTTCGAAGTCAAATTTTCTAAGTAATATGTAAACTTCGTCTTTGAAATCGTTAGCAACAATTGTTAAAACGATTTTGAAATCACCATTTTCTTCAGGGATTTCTTCCAAAAGAAATTTATCTGTTACTTGACTTAATTCATTTTTATATTTCTCAACGGATTCAACATTCATCCGACCAATGAATGAGGAAGTATGTTTAGAATCTTGCAATAATGCTAAATCAAAATCAATTTTATTTAATCTTTCAGCTATTGCTATATTTGATTCTAATGAACTTTTTTCACCATCTAAAATAGCTAATTTATTTTCTACTTCACTAGTTTCAGGTTCTATTTTTGATAAGACAGATTCAGCATGTTCTATTAAACTTTCTGTATCCATGTCTTGAACTTGTTTTTTAACCGGAATTTCTGGGGATATTAAACTACCTAATTTGGCTTTAAGACCTAAATTTTCAGTTAAAGCATCACCAAAAAGGTCAGAAATACCTGTTACTTTCATCAAAAGAGAAGATATTTTACCTGTGTAAGGGGAAACTTTTGAAGGGCGTAATAATTCAGCCAATTCAGAATCCTGTTGAATGCGCTCAGAAACATCTTCGACTTGGATAATTCCTGCTTCATGTAGATTTTTAACTACATTTGGAGCATATTTATCCGGAGTCACAATTTTAAGCTTTTGCATTCTCACAGTTTTGAACATTTTCTCACGTTTTATAATATATTTTTGACAATAAGAGAAGCAGCTTCATCTACATTACTCATTGCTTTATTTTTTAAAGCATAAGTATCTTCTTTTGCTTTTTCAACAATTTTATTTGCTTCTATATGTGCATTTTCTTCTGCATCAAAAACAGTTTGTTTAGCTTCATCATTAGCGGATGCCTTAGCAGCATCGATTAATTCACTAGCTTTCGCTTTTGATTCTTCGATGATTTCAGAAGATTTTATTTTTGAATCTTCAACTAAGGTATCAGCATCATTTTCAGCTTTTTTTATTTGTGTAATAGATTCTGATATCCCTGCCATAATAAATCACCATGGTATTATTAAGTTTTATTTCGAATAATATATATCTTTTACTAAATAATTTTAAATCATGAAAAGGATAACTTAAAACCGTTTTTTATTTAAAATATTCAAACATAAAAGATAAAGTGAACAAAAAACAATTAATTCAATAAATAAAATACTAAAAATAAATATTATTCAGTGAAATAAATAACATATTATCATTTAGTTCAAAAAAATAATAAAAATATTAATAGCAAATACATTTTTTTGGAATACTAATAAAAGTAATCCAATATCTTTGGCGGTAATCTACGAAGATAAGCCAAAATAGCTAAAAATAGAATTACAAATCCAAAAATAAAGAAAGCAATACTTTTTATATCTGTAAATAAAAATAATGAAGTTAAAATAATAACAACACCATCAGACATAAGCGCTGCCTTCTTCCAAACTGGCACAAAAATAGACAACAAATAAGTCAAACCAATGCAAAACAAAACAATGGCGAAACCTAAATCCTCTGAAGTCGCTGCCCCAGGAGTTATAAAAGGCTGAATTGCTAAAAATAGCAAAACAATAAAGAAAAATATTGCAAAAAATTGAGCTTTACTTAATCTCATAACTTTATTTCTCCAAAAAAATAAGAATATCAAATTAATTATAAAAAATATACAAATTTTTTTACATTAATAAATATGTTAAAATATAATATTTATACATTTATGAAAAAAAAAGAAAAAAGAAAAATTATTTTCTAAATCTACCCATAACCTCTTTAAAATCATTAACCATATCACGATTTTCATTAATATTTTTATTACCAATATCTAAATCATTAAAATCAGAAAATTCAATAGAATTTCCATCTTTATCAATAGTTTCCGTAGTAATGAAAATTATAACCGAATTAACATAAAAATTATATAAAAAATAAACTAAATTCAAAAAAATAGCATATTGAAAATAAAAAAAAGCAATTAATAAAAAAGCTATATGAATAAAAATATTTCCATAACTATTTTTTCTAAGATAAATAAAATTATCTGCTTCAGATTGAATTTTAAACTTTCCTTCTTCTAATTTATCTGAAAATTTATACATTTCAGCTTGATTTTTAGCAAAAATAAATTTAGTAATCATAAAAAAACAACCCCTAGAATATATGTTTACTGTGTGAAATCATCACCCTCATATTCTATATCATTTAATTCAACGAATTTACGAAAATCTTTTTCTTTAATCATTTCTTCGTAACTATGCGCAATAAGTCCAGGCATACGTCCAATCATAAAAACACCTAAACCTAAATCACTATCAAAACCTAAATCTGATAAAATTGCACCATTAATACCATCAACATTTAAATGTATGTTTTTTTTATCAGATAATAAATTATCCAAAACTATTGCAAGTTTAACATGGGGTCCTATAAATCCCTCTTCAATAACTATTTCCAATAATTTATTAGCTCTAGGGTCTTTACTATGATATCTATGGCCAAAACCAGGTATTTTTAGATTTTTATCATTATATTCATTAACAATGTCTATTGCCATTTTTGCAAGTAGTTTATTTTCATTTTCATTATTAGCATTTAATTTTTGGATTTGGTTTTGAAATAATTCCATTGAATTTTTTATTGCTCCCGCATGGTTTTTACCGAAGCTTAATAAACCTCCAGCTACTGCATTGTTTAAAGGTGAACCTGATGAGGCTATTATTCTTGCAGTTTGTGTGCTTGGAGGAGTTATTCCATGATCTGTGAAACTTATTAATACATGTTTGAAGATTTTAGATTGCTCTTTTGTAGGTAGGTTTCCTTTTAAAAGTAGGAAAATCATGTCTGAAAAGCTTAAATTTTCTATTAGTTCTGATTGAGAGTATCCTCGAGTAATTATTTTATTTGGTTCTACTTTTGTTATGCTTGTTTTAAGATTTGCTTCTGAGATTTTGATATTGTTTTTACTCAAGGTTTTCACCATAATTATTTTTAATAAATATTTATATTTTTTTATATTTTAATTGTTTCAACTCTAGGTTCAACAAAGCAGGAGGGTCTTACTGAAACTATTCTAACTCCACTTGCTCTTTGGTTTCCTATTTTTATAAATGACCCTAGAACAGTATTTTTACCGCCTAAACCCATTGGTCCAATATTTGTTTTGTTTAATTCATTTGTTAAATATTTTTCAATTTTATTTTGTTTTTCAAGGTTTCCATATGCTGTGGCTTTTAACATTAATGATGTTGCTTCGAAATGTGTTCTTCCAATTCCTATGCATGGTATGCTTGGTGTACATCCGAGGTAGCGTAATGATTCTTTTAACCATTCTATTGTTTCGTTTAATATTGTTTTATGAGAGTGCTTGTGGAATATTCTGTAGGTTTTTCCACGTATTTCTGGCCCTCCTCCTAAAAACATTATGTGTACTTTTGTAGTGTTTGTGTTTTTATTTGTATCTATCAATATTGGAGCTGTTGATACCATATCTGGTGTGTTGTATAGTCCTTTTGATTGTTCTAGTCTTTCTATATCATTTCCTTTAACGGCCATTGGTCGTCCAGGTAGTTGGTTGAGCCCTTGACGTATCCCTTCTTTGATTTCTTCTATTGTTTTGTTTGTTAATGTGTTGTTTTCCCCTATTTCTATTAGTATATGGGGTATTCCTGTATCATCACATAATGGTAGTTGTTTTTTATTTGCAATTTCTATGTTTTTTAACATTAGTTCAAGTGCCCATATTGCATTTTCATTTGTTTCGTTTTTTAATGCTTTTTTTAAGGCTGTTATTTTTTGTTGTGAGCATCCAATACTTGCTTTTATTACTGCTTCTTTTGTTTTTTCTTTTAGATTCATTGTGTCTTTTTATCCTTTTAGAGTTTCTTTTTTTATGGTATTGCTAGGTCTTTGGATCCTTTTGGTGATATTTTTGCATTTTTGTAATATCTTTCTATGATGTTTTGGACCAGTAATACTTGTTTTATTCTTAGTTTTGCTTCTTTTTCTGTTGTGTTCCAGTTGTGTGTTTTTGCTATTGATCCTCCAGTTTTTAAGTATATTGGACTTGCTACTTTAATCATTTGTGGTACTTCGTAATGTCTTATGAATCCTCCTGTTGATTTTGGGTTTTCTGTGTGTATATCTAGAGGTATGTTGATTGTTTTTCTTATACTTGCAATCATGGGTATCTGAAGGTCTCTTACGGGGTTTAGTGAATTTAATCCTATTTTTTCGAATAGTTTTGCTGATGCGGGGTTGCTGCATCCTGCGTGTGCAGATAGTTTAAATTGTGTTTGTTTTGGTATTTCATTATTTTTTCTCATTTGGTTTAATATATAGAGAAGTCCTTCATCATATAAGAGTATTCCTTTAACTCCAAGATTTGTTGCTCTTTTAACATCTTCTATTGCATATACTAAGTTGTCATATCCTCTTAAACGGTATCCAATTCTTTTTCCTTCTTCTGTTTGTGCTGTTGCACTTGTATCGTATGTTGCTCTTGGTCCAACACTTAAAAATATTTCTATCTTATGTTCTTTTGCTATTTTCACCATTTCTTCGATTTCATCATCGGTTAAAAACATTATTCCTTTAGTTTGTGTTGCTCTGTGGATGAAAGTGTTGTTTTCTTCGCAGGATTCTAGTAGTGATTTTAATGTTTGTGGGTTTTGTATTCCTGGAACTTCTAGGCGATATTGTCCTTTGTCTTGAAATCTTTTATCTGATATGTAGTCTGTGTTTGCTTCATATATTTTTAAATTTTCAAGGGATTTTTTAGTTTCTTTCATTGTAAAAAGTCCTTTTTAGTTTATCTGATTAATTATAGTGTTGATTTTATATTCTTCCATAGTGTTTATAATTTTTAGTTTATCTATATCATAATTTGGGTTAAGTTCTTTAAATTTTTTAATAATATCTTCTTTTGTTAGGGGGTTTTCTTTTTCTCCTATTGGTATTTTTGTTTTGAAATTTGTTTTTTCTTCTTTTGTTGTTTCTATTTCTATATTTGATGGTCTTTCGTTTGGGAATAATTTGTTTAGTTCTGGGTCTTCTATTATGTTTATTTTTTCTAATATTTGATGTATTTCTGATTTTGTTGAGTATTTTAGCAGATTGTTTTTTATTAGTGTTTCTATGAGTTTGAGATTTGGGTTTCCTTTGTTTATTGTTATTGCTACTGCAAGTGGTAGTGATTGTTTTAATTCTTGTGTGTTTTTTGGTTTGAAGTTGTTGTGTTCTGCTGCTATTTTATAGGTGCGTATGTTTATTTTTTTTATTTGATTGAATTTTATTTGGTTTTTTATTATATATTTGTTTAATTCTATTGCTGAATCGATTGATGAGTGCAAATGTCTACAGAATGGGTATTTTTTATGATATATCTCATTTATGTGGTGTTTATTTAAGTCATTTTGGAATGTTTTTATTTTTTCATTGCTGATTTTATATGCCATTGCATTTATTATTCCTTCGTTACCTTCTATTATTGATTTTGCTCCTGTGAAATTGTTTTTTGCTAAGTATGTTGATAATATTCCATTTTGTATTGCTTTTCCTATGTGCAGTACTTTTCCCATGCTTCCCGTATGATCTGATTCTAATAGTCCTGCAGATTGTGTTCCACATAAACCTAACGTTGCGATTATTTGTTTTTTGTTTAATTTTAATAGTTTCGTTGCTGTTGCTCCAGCAGCTAATGTTCCTATAGTTCCTGATGTATGAAATCCTTTATTTCTATGGTTTGGATTTACTAGTTTTCCTAAGTTTATTGCTGTATCATATCCTACAATTATTGATTCTATGAATTCTTTTGAATTTAAATCATATTTTTGTGATAAGGCTAGTGCTGTTGAGAAGACTATTGATCCTGGATGTATTTGCCCTAATTTATGTCCATCATCTAAATCTAATACATGAGCAGATATTCCATTTATAAATCCTGTGTCTATTTCGTTTAAGTAGTTTTTTTCTTTATATCCAATTATTGATGTTTTTTGGATTTTATTATTAGAGTTTAATTGTTTTAATGTTTTTAAAGCTATTTGTGTTGGTGTTTCTTTTAATCCTTTATTTGTAACTGCTAAGTAATCTATAAAACATTTTTTAATATGATTTATATCATCTTGTGTTAAATTTTCATATTTTGTATTTATTATGTAATCTGCTATTTCTTCGGTCAACATACTAAAAAATTAAGAAATAAGTTTTTTTGTGAAATTTTTTTTATATAGAATTAGTTATAACTAAGAAAAATTGTGCTAAAGATGCGGAACATAAGTATGTTCCAGATATAACAAATATTGTTACTATAATACCTCTCCATCCAATTTTTTTAAAGTCATCCCATTCTCTTCCAATTCCTATACCTACATATGCTAAGAATACTGTACATATCGAAATTAGATCGACTTTTCCTACAAAATTGACTATAAATTCAGATGTTGGCATGAATGGTAATGCAAGAACTAAACCTATTAAACTGATATAAATAATATTTGAAATATCTAGTTTGATTGTTCTCTCTAAAAACAATCCTACAAATGTTATTAAAGATAATATAAGCATTCCAACTAATGATTCGAATATTGGCATGTCACATCCAATGTAATTTATTACGACAGTTATTGCTGAAAATATTGCTAGTAATAATGTCCAATATCCCATTCTTCTTCTTGAAACACCCACTTTTGGTTTTTTATGTTTTGAAGAGTCATCATCTTTAGATTCATCATCATTTGCTTTTGATAAGCTTTTAACGTTTCTTCCTATTTTAGGTTCTAGTTTTTTGTATAAAAATTCTGTTAATGGTAGTGCGATGAATATACACATGTATACTCCTAGACAGAATGATAAAACATTACTGAATCCTGCAAATGCTGTTAATGTTGTTGCCATATTTGGGAACATGTAGAGTAAGGGTGTTAATGCTGCAGCATTCATACTTGCACTTCCAATACCACTTGCCATTGCAAATGCATATGGGTGGAATGGGATGACTGATGCAGATATGCTTGATAATAGACTTATGAATATTGTACCTATAATTGTTCCAATAACAAATACTGATAATACCCCTTTGGATTCTGGTGATCCGAAACCATATTTATCTATAATAATTCCAAGGTTAGGTTCACGGCATATTGAACTGGTCATACCTATTGTTTCACGTTTAAATCCTAATAAAAGAGCTACAGGCAATGCGAAAATTATTGTTCCAAGATTACCTAATTGTTGTAATATTAAGGGTATACCTACTTCTGCCAATATATGCATTGATTGTCCACTAGTTACTGCAATCTTCGCAAGGAGTATTCCAATAAAAACGAGCATGGCCCCTTCAGCCATTTTAGATTGTTTCATACCTATAAATTTAACAGGTTTTGCTAAAAATAGTACTAATCCCATAATCATTGCATATACTAAAGGCATTAATACAAAAGAAACTGGACCCCATATTTGTATTTGTCTAACACCTATTAATTCTGCAATAATAGATATTACTAAAACCGTTATGTGGAGTTTATACTCTCTCCATGGTTTTTTAATTTGTTTATCTGTTTTTTCACGGAATGGATGTTCCTGTGGTTTCGTCAAATCATCTATTATATTTGTCAGCCCCATTAAAAAGGATATAGGTATTTAACAACAATGTACTAATATCATAATAATGAAAATATTATATTAAAATTATGTATTATATTCCATATTAATAAATTAGTACTATTTAAAAATTGTAAGTTTGTTAAAAATCCATTCTTGTAATAGGTTTAGCTAGATGTCGTCTAGCAGATACAGGTGTTTCGTAAAATTTTTTTTCTTTAATGTCTCGTTCTAATTTTTCAGGTATTTTAGCAGACGATTTTATTTTATTACCACAAGACTTGCATTTAAAACCTTTATCTTTACCTGCACTTGTCATATGTTTACCACAAGAACATATAGGATTGCGATAAATATTTTTAACTAAATTAATTGTTTTAAATTTTTCAATATTAAATGTATTATGTTCTCCAATACCCCCATATAATTCAACAATATCTCCAGGAATTAACTGTCCAATAATCTTTCTAAAATCTTTTGTAGGTTCATACGCCCCACATTCTATCTCACCAGACTCATCACAGAGACTGAAAAACATGTGCCCCCCTTCAATAATATGAGGTTTGTTTTTAACTGTTCCTTTAATTGAATAACAACTAAATTTAGCCATATCCTCTATTTTTTCAGCATTTACAATATGCATATCAGTATGTTGATTAGTTAAATAGATACAATATCTTTCAATAGGTTCATTAACTTTAACAATATCTTTAGCTTTTAATAATATTTCAGAATTATTAGCTCGAATACCATATAACACAGGACATGGCGTTTTAGGTTCTATTGCAACATATTTTTCACCATAATCATAATTTTCAAATGTATCTGGATATGTTTCTTTATCCATTTGAATTACAGAATCATAATTAATATTTCTTTCAGTCCCATAATTTTCAGGTATTCTATATGCTAATAGTTCATATGTAAAATCAGATAATGGGCAAGCTATTGCTGCAATAGAACCAATTATTCCCCTACCTAGTTTAAATTTATGTACTTCAGCACCAATTTTTTTAGCAAAATCTTCAGCTTCATTAATAGAGATTATAGAATGAATAGCATTATAAGAATAATTAATCATCTCTTCAGTGATTTCTCCTTGATAAAATATCACTCCAGGATTTGTATTTTCACAATCAAACATTGCTAATTGAGATACTGAATCTAAAATTATTTTTTTAGCTAAGTTTATATCATTACTTTCTACAGATATTTTAAAATGTACTGCACCGTTTCCACGTGTTTTAAATCTGGCAAATGGATTTAATCTTATTAATCTTGGGAAACCTGTTATTTTTATATTATTTTCTTTTAAATCATCTATTATTTTAGCTACAAGATAAGTTGTGCACATACCTTCTGGAGAATCTGTATCATCAATACCCACATGTAAAAATGAGATAAATTTTACCTCCTTATAAAATTTTTATTTCTTTTTTATTAAATCTCAAATAATGCATTAAATGTTTCGTCAACTTCTTTTTCTTTAGCAACCCCAACTGCAACCATATCCACAAAATCAAGAGTGTTTAAGAATGAAAATGCATCTTTTGGTTGGAGTATTCCTACTGCAAGTGCTTTATGAATTATTATTTTTTTATTTAATTTTTCAAGCAATAATGCTAATTTTTCTTGATTATCTTTTAAAAATGAATCACAATCCATTATATACGCAAATTTATTTACAGGAATCATATAAAAGTCAAAATTATCTTTAATTGGAGAATCCAATAATTTTTCTGTTGTTTCGAAGGGTGTGAATGTTATAAGTCCACTAAATACATTTAACTTATTTATTTCATCCAATATTCCTTTTAAATAATTCCAATCGAAACTATTAACTAAAAATTCATCAATTAGCATTATTGAAGGATTATATTTTTGTAATTTTTTAATATCTTCCATCCAATCGACTTTCTTCGCTTTTTCAAAATCCGGACGCAAATAATTAACATGTGATTTTCCTATTGTTGCGATAACATCCATTTGAACACCATTTGCACATGCTAATTCATAAGCATTTAGAAGATTATCATTATTAATAAGATTAATAGATTTAACTCCCATATTATATGCTTTTTCTATTAATTTAGCAATATTTTCAGGATGTTCTTCGAAATCCATTTCATAAATACGGGATCTATGTCCAAAATATTGTTCTCCAGTAAATGTTGCAGTTCCAAGAATTATTCTTGGGATATTTTTATTTTTAAAATTCAAATCATCTGTTAATATATTTATCCCACCAAAAAATAATAACGAATTAAATTATGATACTTTATTTATAAAAATTTATAAATATAATATTAAACTAAAAGTTTATTATAATTAATCAATAACTGTAAAAAAATAAATTATTTATAAATAAAATTATACAGTCCAAATATAATAATAAATTTAGATTTTTCATAATCTAATGTAATTTATAATATTCGCAACTATATAATATTTCAAAAATATTTAAAATAATACAAAAAAATTCATTTAACTTTTTTAATGAGGAACATAAAATGAAAGTACTTATTGCAGATTCTATAAACGAAAACGGAATAAAAAAATTAGAAGATGAAATGGATGTTGTGGTTAACACAAGCATAAGCCCTGAAGAACTTCTAGAAACTATTAATGAATACGATGGAATCATAGTTAGAAGTAGAACAAAAGTAACATCTGAAGTCATAGCAAAAGCTGATAATCTTAAAATAATTGCAAGAGCTGGAGTAGGAGTAGATAATATTGATTTAAATGCTGCTACTGAAAAAGGAATAATGGTTGTTAACTCACCAGAATCCACAAGTATAACTGTTGCAGAGCACACGATGGGCTTACTCTTAGCTATGGCTAGAAAAATATCCATTGCAGATAAATCTGTTAAAGAAGGCAAATGGGAAAAGAAAAAATTCATGGGTGTTGAATTAAGGGGAAAAACATTAGGTGTAATTGGAATGGGAAGAATAGGTTCACAAGTAGTGAACAGATGCAAAGCATTTGAAATGGATGCAATTGTATACGACCCATACTTACCTGAAGAAGTTGCTCAAAATATGGGCGTTAAACTTACAGATTTAAACACTGTTCTTAAAAATGCTGATTTCATAACAATACATGTTCCATTAACTGAAGAAACCAAACATTTAATAAGTGATGATGAATTTGAAATTATGAAAGATAGTTGTTTCATCACTAACTGTGCACGTGGTGGAATAATAGATGAAGAAGCATTATATAATGCTTTAAGTGAAAATAAAATCGGAGGTGCAGCACTAGATGTTTATGAAGAAGAACCTCCAAAAGACAGTAAATTAACAACACTAGATAATATAATATTAACCCCACATATTGCAGCATCAACAAAAGAAGCACAAAGAGATGCGGCAATAATCGTTGCAGATGAAATAATTGAATTAAACAATGGAAGAACTCCAAGAAATGTTTTAAACCTTCCAAGAATAGATAATAAACTTAATAATGAATTAAACCCATATCTCAAAGTATCTGAAAAATTAGGAAGCTTTGTTTCACAATCATTATCTGGAAAATTAAGTGAAGTTGAAATTATCTACTGTGGAGAATTAGCAAATCTACAAAACCAAGATATACTTGGAAGATCAGTTTTACAAGGAATGTTAAATCCAATATTACAAAATCCAGTAAATGCCATTAATGCATTAAACATAGCAAAATCTAGAGGCATTAAAATTACTGAAGGAAAAACTGATAATGCAGACGGTTATGAATCTGTTATTAAAGTTAGAGCTAAAAGTTGTGATGATAGTTTTAGTGCTGAAGGAACATTTGAACATGAACCAAGAATTATTAAAGTTAATGATTACTGGGTAGATGTTAAACCTGAAGGAAACATGTTTATTGCAAAATATAAAGATGTGCCTGGAACAATAGGATTAATTGGTACAAAACTAGGAGAACATAATCTAAATATTGGCATTATGCAAGTAGGAAGAGATACTAAAAACGGTAAAGCAATAATGATTTTAACTGTAGATCAAAGTATCCCTCAAGAAGTTATAGATGAACTTGTAAAACTAGATTATGTTTTTGATGCTACTAGTCTCAATATTGAATAAAATAAAGTGTTATACTCTTTTTTTATTCAAAAATACTTATTTTTTATTTTTTTTATAATGTGTCTTCTTCGTCTTCTAATTCTTTACGTATTTGATTTAAATCTTCTAATATTTTATCCTGACTTTTATCTCTAAATTTTCCAATTCTAAATTCTGCAGGATCCCCGTAAGTATCATATGCCCTCATTGTAAATATTTCATAAGGCAAACAAAGTATCATATGGAATATTCCATGTTTTCGGAATGTCATTAAATCTGCTTTACTTGGTTTTGCACTTGGTCCTGGGTGTGAGTGAACTGTTCCCCATATTCTTTGGTTAGGAGGTATTAAATTACCATTAAATGATGCACCAGTTCTTGAAGAATCATTAGGTAAAAATAACAAACTATCTAAAATTAATTTATTGTTTTTAATCTTACCATCGAAAAATGCTAAAAATTCATGAGGATATGCTTCTTTTGAATAGTATATTATGGATTCGATTACTTTTTCATCTATTAAAACTTCATCGAATGTTTTATCGTTATTTAATACTTTTGATATGATGTTTTCAAATGCCATTTGTGTTATATCCTCCATATTACTATTTTTTTAAAATGTTTTGTTGAAGAAATCTTTTTTGAATAATTCTAAATTATAATCAATATAAATATATTTTCTGTTTGATTTTGTTTTTTCTTTTGTTTTTGGATTAAAACCTTCTATTTCTTTATTTTTTTTATACAGTCCAATACCTCTTTTTTGCCATGTTTCGATGTTGTTTAAGTTAATATTTTTTTTAAATAGGAGTTCGTGTATGTCTTTAGATTTTAAACCTTTGAATTTTTTATTGGCTTCTTCTTTTGAATATTCTTGATTAAGTGCCCATATTCCATAACTGTTTATACAGTTTCTCCAAGCCTCATCTTGTCTCCATTTAAAATATTTAGCAACATCTTCATCATTTAAAGGTATTATTCTTGAATCGAATGATACTATTTGATTTTGGATGTTGAATATTTTGTCTAAATTTATTGTGAATGCGCTTGATGCTATGCTTGCAAATACTGAGTTTATTTTTTCTATTCTGTTTGAGAATGGTATTTCTGATAATAAAATGCTTATTTCATCTGAAAATGTGTATATGAATTTTGGAGAAAATTCTTTAAATAGTGCTAAGCATGTTTCACTCATTATTTGTGAAAATTTATAGTCATAGGGTTTTTTTAATTTTATTTTATCTGATAATGTGTGAAATTTACGTCCATCTAATCTTATTACAATATTTGTTCCTTTTGGGGTTTTTAAATTAGAGTAAATTTCGTATTCTTTCATAATAAATCACATTAAAATATCTTAAAATTAGTTAAAAAAAAGAGTTAAATATAAAAATTGGGAAAATATATTTTTTAAAATCCTTTTTTATTAAAAAAAGAGGGGTTGTATAGAATTGGTGGAAGTTTTTTTTTTGAAAAAATAATTATAAATTTTTTTTATAAAAAAAAATGGATTTTATTTTTTTTTATCCATTTTTTATAAATTTGATTAAATATAATTATTCTCTTTTGATTTCTGGTTCTTTTGGTGTTTCTGTTGTTGGGTTGTTTACTGTGTATTGTATTGCTTCTTCAGGTGTTTCTGTTGTTGGTTTTGGTATTTTTTTAACTTGTGTTGGGTCTGCAGAATTTTGGTTTGGTTGTTGCATTTTTTGGTTTGCAGGAGGTTCTCTGATTAAACCTTGTGGGTCTATTAACATTATGTCTCCAATAGCTTTTACTTTATCATAACTTAATTCTATTAAACTTTCTTGATATGCTGGTACACCTTCATCTTCTGGATTTAATTTAAATCCTCCAGTTATTATTTGCATGAATCCTGCACTTCTTTTTTCAGGTACAGATGCTTTTATTATTAATTTTGAAATTGTTCCATATCTTATGTTTAATACTACATCTGCGACTTTTCCTACATATTGTCCTGCTATTGTATATATATCTAGATCGTAAAATTTAGAGACTTCAACCATTGTTTTCACCGTTTTTTTGAAATTTAATGTTATTTTATTGTTTGTTTGATTAGAAAAATAATTTTAATCGTTGTTTTATTTTTATCAATTTTTCAAACTACAAAAATTTATATTATATATTATATGTTTTTTTTGTAGTATATAAAAGTTTATGAAAATTTTAAATAAGAAATATAATGCATTTAAAATTAAAAATACTTATTAAAATATGTTAATTTGTGAAAATAAACCTAAATATTAGAAAATTTGATAATAATATAAATTTTTTTATTTAATGAAAATAGAAATATGAATATTGAAAAAATATATTTAAAATTTAAAATTAAAATTTTTAGATTAAATGGAGTTATAAAATAATGTGGGATACAACTAAAGATTATCGTATACTTATTAGTCAAAAATCAAAAGAATTGTTTTTAAGAACTGTTCAAACTGGTTCTTTTAGAGGTCATTGGAATAAAAAAGCATGTATTGAAACTGCTGAAAAGATGGATAGTGATTTTCAGTCATTATTATATTGTTACTTAGAAAGTGATGAGTTAACAAACTCCGAAGATGTTAATAAGTTAGAAGAGAAGGTTGATTTAATTATTGAATATCTTGGAGGGGAAGATTGGAATCGTATTTTTATGAAAAATGCACCTAAAGAAGATCGGGAGAAAACTGCTGAAAATGTAGCTAAAATTCAGTTTTTTTTAAATACAATTAAAGGTTTGCGTAACAGATTATCTTATGGGCCTATAAATGATCCTATTATTGGTATTGACACAGTTGTAGGTGAAATTATGAGTGTTAGTAAACATCCTAAAGCTGATTCTTTAATGATTTGTAATGTTAATTTGAAAAAAAGAGCTATTACGGTTATTACTAATAATTTAGATGTTAAGGAAGGTAATCGTGTTGCTGTTGCATTATTACCTCCTCAGACGTTTATGGAAATTGTTAGTGAAGGGATGTTTCTTGGAGTTAATGGTGTTATTTTAAAAGAAGTTGAAGGAGAGCTAGGTGGTTTACCTACTGGTATTCCAATGGAATCTTTAAATGATAGTAAGAATCTTATTGAAACTTTCCTTCAAAAATAATTAATTTTTTTTATCTTCTGTTGAGAGCTATTAACTTTGTTTTGCACATATCTTCTATAGCATATTTAACTCCTTCTTTACCCATACCACTTGATTTAAATCCTCCAAATGGCATATTGTCTGTTCGGAATGTTGGTTGTTTATTAATCCATACTGTTCCTGCTTGTATGTCATTGGCACATTTTAATGCATTATGAATATTTTCTGTGTAAACTCCTGCTTGTAAACCATATTGTGTATTGTTTGCTGTTTTTATTGCTTCATCTACATTATTTACATGTATTAATGGTGCTATTGGACCGAATGTTTCATTGGACACTACATCCATTTTCATATTAACGTTATCTAGTATTGTTGGAGTGTAGAAGTTGTTTTTTCTTTTTCCCCCAGTTAATAGTTCTGCTCCATCATTTATTGCATTGTTTACTGTTTCTTCTATATTGTTAGCTGCATTTGAATTTATTAATGGACCTATGTCTGTTTTTTCATCCATCGGATTTCCTATTTTGAGTTTTTCTGTTTCTTTTATGAATTGTTCTGTGAATTCTTCCGCTATTGGTTCTTCTATTATTATTCTTTTTACTCCCATACATACTTGTCCTGAATATAAATATGCTCCGTTAACTGCTCCTTTCACTGCTTTTTTTATGTTTGCATCTTTTAATACTATTAGTGGGTCGTTACCTCCGAGTTCTAGTGTTAATTTTTTCATTACTGCTTGTGATGAAATGTATAGTCCGGTAGGTACACTTCCAGTAAATGAAATTTTGTCTATATTTTCATTTAGTGTTATTGCATCTCCTATTTCACTTCCAATTCCTGTTACTGCATTTATTATTCCATTTTGAAATTCTTCATTAAATAGTTCTGCAAGTTTAAGTCCTGATAATGGTGCTTCTATACTTGGTTTGAATACAACTGTATTTTTTGCAGCGATTGCTGGTGCTATTTTATGTATTGCTAAGTTAACTGGATAATTAAATGGTGTTATTGCTGCTACTACTCCTAAAGGTATTTTTTGTGTGAATGCGAAGAATCCTTTTCCACCCAATCCTGCATCTATAGGTACTGTTTCCCCATATATTCTTTTAGATTCTTCTGCAGATAATTTTAAGGTATCTATTGATCTATCCATTTCTCCTATTGATTGTTTAATTGGTTTTCCTGTTTCTTGACTTATTAATTTAGCGAAATTGTCTTTTTCTTTTCTAAGTTTTTCAAATATAGAGTATAATTTTTCAGATACTTTATGTGCTGACATTTCTGTTATATTGTCTTTTGCATTGTTTGCAGAGATTATTGCTTTTTTGACATCATTAGTTGTTGCTATTGGTACTGTATCTATTGTTTTTTCATTGTATGGGTTTATTATATCTATTTTTTCATCTTTTTCAATATATTCCCCATTTATTATCATTTTCAAGATTTTCATCTCCATTGATTAATTTTTTTCATAATTTTAATGGTAAGTTTCCTAATACTTTTCCTTTTCCTTTTATAAGTACTGTGTCTTCTATTCTAACTCCAAATTCTCCTTCAATATATATTCCAGGTTCTATTGTTATTATCATATTATTTTCAAGTAGGGTATCATCTTTAGAAGATATATTTGGAGATTCATGGATGTCTAGACCTAGACTATGGCCCGTGCTGTGTATGAATTTATCACCATACCCATATTCAGCTATTATATCCCTTGCTTTTTTATCAACATCTGATGATTTTATACCTTTTTTCACAGTATTAAGTGCTGCATTATATGCATCTAGAACTATATTGAATATTTCTTCTTCTTTTTCTGTATTTGGATAAGTTCTTGTTGTATCAGAACAGTATCCACCATATTTACATCCATAATCTATTAAAATATGTGGATCTAATTTTTTATCACTAACTAGTGCATGGGGTAGGCTGCTGTTTGTTCCAGAAGCAACAATTGTTTCAAATGATTCTTTTTGACAACCATTTTTTCTCATTAAATATCCTAATTCATAAGCTGTTTCCCATTCTGTTAAACCTTGTTCTTGTTTTTCTCTAGGATTTAATTCTAGTAATGATTTATGTGCAATATTTAATGCTTTATTTATTTTATTAATTTCATTATTCGATTTTATAGCTCTCTCTTGGTTAATATATGATTCTGTGTTTAATTCAAAATCTTCAAATTTTTTATATGTGCCTATTGGTAAATCTCCTTCTATTGCAATTTTCTTACCATGTTTTTTTAATATTTGATTAAATTCAGAAAATGATTTAAATTCTTCAATTTTTATTGAACTAGTATTATTTGCTATTTCCATATCCATTTTTGCAACATATATTATTGGATTTTCAGATATTACTAAAAATGCAAAGCTTGTAGGCATATAACCTGAGAGATAATATATATTATTGAAATTATGTACTAGCATTGCATCATAATTATTTTCATCCATCTTTTTCAATATGTTGTTTATATGTGGATTTTCATTTTTCAATCTTTATTCTCCTTTATTTTTTTATAAAAAATATTATATTTTAGTATAAAATAATTTATTATGTGATAAAAAATATAACAATTATTATATTTTTTTATTTTAATAATTGAAAAAAATTATTATTTATATGATGGAATTTTTTTTATGTTTTCAGATAGTCCAATAAAATATTTTAATGGTACTCATCGTGTTAAAAATCCTGATGAAACCATAAAAGATTATGAAGATAAATTAATAACTGCAGGTATTACTCGTTTAACCGATATAACTGATTTAGACCGAGTAGGTATTCCTGTATTTTCTGCAATACGCCCAACTGCACAAAGCGGGGGCGTTAGTATATATGCAGGTAAAGGTATCAGTAAAAGTCATGCTAAAGCATCTGCAATAATGGAAGGTTTTGAAAGATACTCAGCAGAAAAACAAGATATTGATGATTCAAATATTATTATAGGAAAATATGATGATTTGAATAAACCAATAGATTTAGATAGTTTAATATTATCAAAATCTATCCCAATTGAAGAAGTAAAAGAATTTAATTTAGAATGGGAGGAACTTATTGAAATAAATAGTGAAGAAAAATATCAAATCCCGGTTAATCTTATATATCACCCATATATCCCAAATAAAAATAATATTAAAGCATTTGTGAAAGGAAATACTAATGGATTAGCTTCAGGAAATACCATTGAAGAAGCAATACTTCATGGAATTTATGAAATCATAGAAAGGGATGCATGGAGCATATTTGAAATAAGTAAAAAAAATAAAAAAGAAATTAATAAAGATACTATTGAAAATAAAGAAATTAGGAATATTTTAACTAAATTTGAAGATGAAAACATTAGTATTAAACTATTTGATATTACTGCAGATATTAATATTCCAACAATACTTGCATCAGGAGATGATAAAGTATTAAAAGACGCAGCATTATTATCATTAGGTGTTGGAACTAATTTAAACCCTGAAATAGCTGTTTTACGAGCTTTAACTGAAGTCGCTCAAAGTAGAGCCACACAGATTCATGGTACACGTGAAGATACTAATCGTGCAGATTTCATGCGTAAAGCAGGCTATGAAAGAATGAAAAAAATTAACCGAATCTACTTTGAAGATAGTGAAAACATAATTAATTTAAATGAAATTCCTAATAAAAGCAGTTTAAAAACTATTAAAGAAGATATAAAGATTTGTTTAAATGAATTAGGAAAAGTAGGGTTAAATAAAGTATTTTTCAAAGATTTAACCCGTGAAGAAATTGGTGTAAGTGTAGCAAGAGTAATAATACCTAATGCAGAATTATATGCCCTAGACCCATCAAGAATAGGTGAAAGAGCAGTCCAATATGATCTTGCACATAAAAAATAATAAAAAATTAAAAATATGTCAAAGAAAAAGATTATAATATTTATAGGACTATCAGAAAAAGCTTCAAACGCTAAAAAAATAATTGATGCAGATTACCGTCCCCCAGTTAAAAGAGGAGATATTTTAAAAGCATTGAATGATAAACCAGATATTATTGGAATTATTGATGGAGTTTTCCACCAGTACCCTGCAGTTAGTCATAAAGAAATTATGAAAGCATTAGATGAAGGAGTTACAGTTGTTGGTGGAAGTAGTATGGGTGCATTAAGAGCATCAGAATTAGATAGTCTCGGAATGATTGGTATTGGATATGTTTACCAACATTATCGCGATGGCATTATAACTTCAGATGATGATGTTGCAGTATCTTTTGATAGTGAAAGTGGAACCCTACTATCCGAAGCATTAGTTAATGTTGATTATAAATTAAATATGGCAGTACATGAAGGAATTATAAACTCTGAACTTAAAAAACATATTATTAAATCTGCTAAAAGTATTTATTACCCTAAAAGAACTTATTATAATATATTTAAAAAATCAGAACTAGATGAAGATACTATTAATAAATTAAGTGATTTTATTGTTAAAGTGCCAAATATTAAAACTTTAGATGCCATAGATGTTTTAAAATATATAAAAAAATTGGATGAAGAAGATTAAAATACTTGATGTTTATGATGTTAGAAAGTAAAATTGAGAAAGTTATTAACATAATTAAGGATAAAAATGTTTTAATTGCATTTTCTGGAGGATCCGACAGTACATTATTAGCTAGTTTATGTGTTAAATTCTCTAAAGACTCTGTTGCTGTGACAGTTGATAATGGTTTGATGCCTAAAGATTTTATTAACAAAACTAAAATTATTGCAAATAATTTAGGTATTGAACATAAGATTATTGAAATTAACATGTTAGATTCCGAAGGTTTTAAATCTAATAATCATAATCGTTGCTATATATGTAGATCTTTTATGTATTCCGCCATTAAAGAAATTGGAATTAAAAGAAATGTTGATTTAGTAATTGATGGGAATAATATCAGTGATTTTTTAGAAGATCGTCCGGGTTTATTAGTTAAATTTGAAGAAAATATTGGTAGTCCATTAGTTGATGCAGGTATTGAAAGTAAAGAGGTTATACAATATTTAAATGAAAATAAGATTGAATATAATAATTCTACAACTTGTTTAGCTACACGTATAAAAAATGATACTCCTTTAAGTTTGAAAAATATTAATCGTGTAAATTATTGTGAAAGTTTAATTAAAAATATAACTCAATGCAATTTAGTTAAAGTACGTGACCGAGGGGAAGATGTTGCTGAAATTGAGATAGACAGTTTAGATTCTATAATGAATTTAAGTAAAATTAATCTTATAACTAATGAGTTAAAATCTGTTAATTTTAAGAAAATTCTTCTAAATATTGATTATGAAAAAGTTGAAAAAGAACTTGTTGTTTATAAACCCTGTAAAGATGTTGAGGGTAAAGTTATGGTTGAAAAACAATTACCCTATAATATAAATCTTAAAAAAACATTTTTTGAGTTAAAACAGTTAGGCAATGCTAGATATTCTGATAAAATTAATGTTGCAATGTTAAATTATGAAAATATGAATATTAGTATTTTTGGTAATGGTAAAATTGTTATAAGGCAAGCAGATGATATTAATGAGGCTAAAAATACTTTTATTAAATTATTGCCTTTAATAAGACGTGAATTGTGAAGAATTAATTTTTTTGTTGTTTTACAAAATCTTTAAATGATATTTTCTTTTCTGTTTTTATGTTTTTTTCAATTTTTTCTTCGTGTTTTAATTGAGTTTCTATTTCATTATTTTTTATTTCTTGTTTTATATTTTTTAGTGATATTATTTTACCATCTAATGTGAATTTAGTATTATCTGCTTTTATTTCTTCTAATTTCATTTCAAAGCGTGTGGCATCATCTATTTTTTCATCAGTTAATAATGTGTATTTTATTGATAAGTTTTCATGTGGTAAAACTTCGTTTACTGTTCTTTTTATTACTGTTTCTATTAGTTCTAATAAGTTTTTTATAACAGGTAAGTTATTTTCCCAGTAATATGCTAACATGACACTTAATTGTATATTATTTTCTTTGTATTTTTCCCCAACTCTTGCTCGTATATTTATTGTTGATGGAGTTTCTTTTATTAGCAATATGTTAGATGATGTCATTGTATTTTTAAAATTATAAAAAAAGAGGGAAAGAATAATTATGTTTTATTCTTTTTGATAAGTATTTAATTTTTTAGAGCTTTTATTAAATCACTTGCTCTTACAAGTCCAACTAATTCCCCATTAATACCTAAAACAGGTAATTGCTCGACATTTAATGATTTCATTTTTTCAGCACATGTTGAGACTTTTGTTTTTGTATTTGCTGTGGTTATTTTTTTAGATGATACATCGTGTATTACTTTGTCTGTGAATTTTAATTTATTTTTTTCAATATATAATACACTTGTACTGTCCCATGACCATTTGTCTCCTTCTGTTCCAACTGATGAGCTGTGTTCTGTTCTTTCACTTATTACTTCACTTTCAGTTATGAAATCTGTTTCTGTTAATATTCCACTTAGTTCTCCTTCTTTGTTTAAACCTATTAATGATTTGAGTCCAAAGTGGTACATTATTTCAAATGCTACATTTAATGGTGTTTGATCCCATGCTGTTGGAACTGTTGTTATCATGTAGTTTTCTACCGGATCATTTATGTCCATTTCAGCTATTGCTGAGGATACCATATCAAATGCTGTGATTATTCCAACTAAGTCTTCATTATCGACTACTGGAATTCTTCTAACATTATTGTTAACCATTTTTTCAGCTACATCTTCAAGAGAATCATCTAATTTTGCGGTTACTAGGTCTCTTGACATTAACATTGCTATTTGTTCCTCATCAGGGTTTGTTATTAAGTCTGATCTAGTTAGTATTCCAACTAATTTTTTTGTTCCTTCTTTGATTACTGGGAGTAATGATACTCCGCCTTTTAATATTGCTTCCAATGCTTTATCTCTTGAACCTGGAACACTAACAGATACAACATCTTTAGACATTACATCTTTTACTAACATAATTATCACCATTTTTTTATAATTTTTGAAATATTTTGATATTAATAATGAAAAAAAATTTTCTGTTATTTTTTTAATTCTTTTTTTGAAAAAATATTTTTTTTGATAAGTATGATTTTTTATATAATAGAAAATTTATTTTCGTTTATAAAAGTCAATATTATAATAAAATATATAATTTTAAATATTTAACTGTTGTTATTTTTTCTTGTTGTCTTTAAAATAAGTAGTGTCTATGAAAAATATATTTTTTTCGTTAAAATATGATTTTAAAAAAGTGTACATGTTACATATTTTTTTAGTGTATTACCATTATTTTACATCGAGCAGAATTAACTACTTTATCTGTAACACTTCCTATTATAAATTTTTCAAATCCTTTTTTACCTGAACTTCCCATTATAACTAAATCTATGTTTTCTTTTTCTATTGTTTTGAGTATTGCTTCTGCTGGGGAGCCTTCTTCGATTATTGTTGTGGTTTTGATGTCATCTAAATGTTTTTTGATTTTGTCTATGTTTTTTTGTGCTTCAGTTTCTAGCAGTTTGTTTATTTCCATTGTTGTGTTGTCTGCTGGTAATCCTACTAAAAATGAATTTTCAACTACTGTTAATAGTATTATTTCCGCATTTGATGATTTTGCTATAAATATTGCATCATTAACTGCTTTTTCTGCAAATTTTGATCCGTCTAAAGGTAACAGTATTTTTTTGTATAGTTGCTCTGACATTGTTTTTTACACCTTTTTAAATTTTGATTGAGGAATATTAAAGTTTTCATTTAATATATATTTTATGTTTTTTGTTTCTGTTCTGTTTATTATGCTTAAATAATTGTTTTTTGATAGTTTTTTGCTTATCATTATCTGTGCTTTGTTATTTTTTTCTATTGTTGTTTTTTTAATTATTTCATTTAGGTGAAAATTTGATTTGTGACATACATTTGTTGTTGCAAGTTTGAGTATTTCTTTTGGTGCTATCATTTTTTTAAATTTCGCCCTTATAATTTTTAATGTAAATTCTAAATCTCTAATTATATTGGGAGTATTTATCATTAAATTGTCGCTTCCAATTAATGGTTTTTTACCATTAGATAAAAAATCACAAATATTAGGAATGCCAACACCTAAAGATGCATTAGCTCTCGGACAAAAAGTAACATTAGCATTAGCCCCCACAACAAAATCAATATCATTATTAACAGTGTTTGTTAGATGAACTAATTGATTAAAACCAAATTTAACACCTAATTCAACTTCACTCAAACCATACTTATTAATAGCTTTATTTTGCGCATTAATACTCTCTGCAACATGAATAGAGGAAATTTTAGATTTCTTCTCACACTCCTTAACAATTAATTCAGCAACTTCTGGACTAATTTCACCAAAACCACTAGGTGCAACACCATCAGCACATTTTAAAAGCTTCCTTAATCTAATTTTAACTTTATGCAAATCAGGATTATCCTCATAAAAACTGTCATCTCGACCTAAAATTATAGGATTTATAGGAATGTTTTTAGATGCTTTTTTTAAAAGTTTAACACCTTCAACTCCGCCTTCCCTATAATCAATAAAATGAGTAGTTCCACTATCAAGCATTAGAAACATAGCTTCACGCATAGCATTTATAATATCTTCGTCTTCAGATTCTTCTAATGCTATATGTTTAATACCATTAGGCGGTTTAACAATTTCACTTAAAGATAAACCATCCCCCTCATCTTTAATTATTGAATCTCCTATATGAGTATGGGCATTTAAAAATGTTGGAGAAACAATACAACATTCTGCATCAATTATCTCCCCTTCACAAATATCTGGAGAAATTTCTATAATTTCACCATTATCTATTAAAATATTCTCTTTAGATGGTTTTAAGTCTAAACCTTTAAGAATTGTTCCATTTGTAATAGTTAACATAAAAAAGTTGAAAAAATAAAATGATTATATTTCATCAATATAATCATTTAAAGATTTAACAGATATTTCCTTATTTTTAACTGCATCAATAGCTCTTAATACTGCTCTTGCACCAGATAATGTTGTAACATAAGGTATTCCTAATTCAATAGCAAGACGTCTTATAATATATCCATCAACAGATGCTTGTTTACCTGCAGAGGTATTGATAATTAAATCAATCTTTCCATCAAGTATAGCTTCTCTAATATTTGGAGAACCTTGGGATACTTTTTTGATTTTTTCTATCGGTACATTATCTACACTATCTGCAGTACCTGAAGTTGCAATTAAATTAAATCCTAAATTATGTGCTTTTTCACATAATAACTGTATTTTCTTTTTATCTTGTTCTTTAACACTTATGAAAATATTTCCTTCATGAGGTAAATCCATACCTGCTGCTAATTCTGTTTTATAGTATGCTAATCCGAATGTTTCGTCAATTCCAATACTTTCACCAGTCGATTTCATTTCAGGTCCAAGAACAGTGTCTGATTCTGGTAATTTTATAAATGGGAATACAGATTCTTTAACAGCTACGTGTTTAATTTTTACTTCTTTTGTTAATCCGAAGTCTTTTAATTTTGATCCAGTCATTAAGTTAGTTGCTATTTTTGCTAAAGGTATTCCTATTGCTTTACTTACGAATGGAACTGTTCTACTTGCTCTAGGATTGGCTTCTATAATATAAACCATTTCTTCATCAGGTTTAACTGCATATTGAATGTTCATTAATCCAACAACATTTAATTCTAATGCTAATTTAATTGTATTTTCACGAACAACATCTATTAAGTGTTCAGGTATTGTTTGTGGAGGGATTACACATGCAGAGTCTCCAGAGTGAACACCTGCTTCTTCAATGTGTTCCATTATTCCTGCAATGAAAACATCTTCACCGTCACATAAAACATCTACATCGAGTTCAACTGCATCTTCTAAGAATTTATCTACAAGTATTGGGTGTTCAGATGATACTTTAACTGCTTCTTTCATATATTCTTCTAATTCGTTATCATCATAAACTATTTCCATTGCTCGACCACCTATTACATAGGAAGGTCTTACGAGTACTGGGAATCCTATTCTGTGTGCTGCTTTTTTAGCATCTTCAAATGAGTTAGCTAAACCATAAGCTGCTTGATGGATGTTTAATTTATTTAAAACTTCTGTGAATCTTTCACGATCTTCTGCTTTATCAATGCTTTCATATGGTGTTCCCAATATTTTAACTCCAGCATTTGCTAATGGCACTGCTAGGTTTATACTTGTTTGTCCACCAAATTGAACTATTACTCCATCGGGTTTTTCTTTTTCAATGACTCCCATAACATCTTCAAATGTTAATGGTTCGAAAAATAGTTTATCTGATATATCATAGTCAGTACTTACTGTTTCTGGATTATTGTTGATTAGTATTGTTTCTATTCCTTTGTCTTTTAGTGCTAGTGATGAGTGTACACAACAGTAATCGAATTCTATCCCTTGTCCTATTCTTATTGGTCCTGCTCCAATAATCATTATTTTTTGTTTGTCTTCTTTGATTAATTCGTCTCCTTCATCGTAGCTACTGTAGTAGTATGGTGTTTTTGCTGCGAATTCTGCAGCACATGTATCTACCATTTTATAGTTTGCTTTAATGTTTGTTTGTTTTGCTATATTTTCTATGAATGTTTCATCTTCTTTTATTATTTTTGCAAGTGTGTAATTTGAGAATCCCATTTGTTTTGCTTTTTTGAAGGTTTCTGGTTTTTGTATATTTTCTTTAGTTAATGTTTTTTCAAAGTCTACAATGTTTTTTATTTTATCTAAGAAGAATGTGTCTATTTTTGTTAGTTTGAATAATTTTTCAACTGACATTCCCTCTTTTAATGCTGTGTATATTTGGAATAGTCTTTGGTCTGTTGGGTTTATTAAGTCTTCTTCTGTGTATTCGCATTCTTCAAATCCGTGTGCTCCAGTATCTAATGATCGTATTGCTTTATGTAATGCTTCTTCAAGTGTTCTTCCTATGGCCATTACTTCTCCGGTTGCTTTCATTTGAACTCCTATTTTTCTGTCTATGTCTTTGAATTTGTCAAATGGCCATCTTGGTATTTTTACAACAACGTAGTCGATTGTTGGTTCGAATGATGCAGGTGTTTCTTTTGTTATGTCGTTTTGTATTTCATCTAATGTTAATCCTAATGCTATTTTTGAGGATATTTTTGCTATTGGGTAACCTGTGGCTTTTGATGCTAATGCACTACTACGACTTACTCTAGGATTAACTTCTATTACTTTATATTCGTTAGTTTCAGGGTTTACTGCAAATTGTATGTTACATCCACCTTGTATTCCTAATGCTCTTATGATTTTAATTGATGCATCTCTTAGTTTTTGTGAAACTTTATCATTTAGGTTTTGTATTGGTGCTACAACAATACTTTCTCCTGTGTGTATTCCCATTGGGTCGACATTTTCCATTGTACATACAATTATACATGTGTCGTTTTTGTCTCGCATTACTTCGTATTCGAATTCCTTCCATCCGAGAACTGATTCATCTATTAGTACTTGGTTGATGAAACTCATGTCTAGTCCATGATTAGCTATTTCAATTAATTCTTTTTCGTTTGTAGCTACTCCTCCACCAGTACCTCCTAGTGTGAATGCAGGTCTTACAATTACAGGATATCCTATTTCTTTAACTGCATCTAATGCTTCATCTATAGATTCTACTGCTTTACATCTTGGTATTGGTTCATTGAGTCTTTCCATAAATGATCCAAAAAGGTCTCTGTCTTCTACATCTTTTATTGTTTGAACATCTGAACCTAATATTTTTATATCTTCTAATTTTCCTAAGTCTGCAAGTCCTGTTGTTATGTTTAGTCCTGTTTGTCCTCCCATTGTTGGTAGTATTGCATCAATATTTTCTTTTTCTATTATTTTTGCTACTAATTCTGGAGTTAATGGTTCTGTATATATTGTGTCTGCCATATCTAGGTCTGTTTGTATTGTTGCAGGGTTACTGTTAACAAGTACTGTTTCTATACCTTCTTCTTTTATTGATTTACATGCTTGTGAACCTGAGTAATCAAATTCTGCTGCTTGACCTATTTGTATTGGGCCTGAACCAATTATCAGAACTTTTTTTATATCTTTATCAATTGGCATTTTTTTATCCTCAAAAAAACATTTTATTTTTTTATTATAATTATGAATTAATTTTAAAATTTTTTCTTTTAAATTTTCGATTTAATCTTATTTTTTTTAATAATTATTAATCATATCTTTAAACTCAGTAAATATGAAACGAGTATCATTAGGGCCTGGTCCTGCTTCTGGGTGGAATTGAACTGTTCTTAAAACCAATTCTTCATGTTCAAAACCTTCAGGTGTGTTATCATTAAGACTTACGTGACTTAATTTTAACGAAGTGTCTTCAATAGATTTTGGATCAACACAAAATCCATGATTTTGTGAAGTTATGAATACTTTACCTGTGTTTAAATCTTTTACTGGTTGATTAGCACCTCTATGACCAAATTTCATTTTAAAGATTTTTGCCCCGAATGCTTTTGCAATTATTTGTTGCCCCATACAAATACCGAATACTGGGAGATTATTTGCTAAACTTTTAATATTATTTATAGTATCCGTTAAACGTACTGGGCTTCCTGGACCTGATGAAATCATTAACCCATCAGGGTCATAATCTAAAATATCTTCTTTAGAAGTATTGAATGGGAATAGTGTAACACCCATACCATTGTTTAAAAATTCTTGAATGATGTTCTTTTTAACACCACAGTCTATTAAAGCTACATTTAATCCTAAATCTTCACCATAAACTTTAATATCTTTTGTTGATACCTGTGGTACTAAGTCTGAATCTTGTATGCTTGGTTGTTCTTTTGCAAGTTTTAAAAGTTCATCATCATTTATATTTTCAGTAGTTATTGCTCCTTTAAGTGAACCATATTGTCTTATTTTTAATGTTAGATTTCTTGTATCTATTCCACTTATACCTGGAACTTCAAATTCTTTTAAAAATTCATCTAATGTTTTTTTAGCACCAAAACAGCTTGGTTTTTTACATACTTCTCTAACAATAAATCCTTCAGTTTGTATTTTATCAGATTGATACCAATCTTCATCTACTCCGTAATTTCCCTCTAAAGGATAGGTACTCATTAAAATTTCGCCTTTGAATGAAGGATCTGTTAAAGATTCTGTGTATCCAGTCATACCTGTTGAAAATACAACTTCTCCAACATTAGTAGTCTTATAACCGAAAGACTCTCCTTTTAATATTGTTCCATCCTCTAAAGCTAATTTAGCCTCATTATTCAATTAAATCACCAGAAAATTATTATTTAAAGAAAAAATTTTCCTTTTATAAAAAACTCATAATTAAAAAAGTTTTATGAAGTTTTACATAAATCATTAAGTATATCTATTAAACAATATTAAAATAATTAGCTATTATTTTTATAAAATAATTAAAATTGAAATAAAAAAAGTAAGAAAATTTTTTTCTAAGGACAAGAAAATATGAAAACACAAGAAGAAATAAATGAAAAATTAACTGAATTAAAAGATAAAGAAAATGGAATTGAAAATTCAAAAGAACCATTGACAAATGAACTTAAAGTAATACTTGTAGCAAGTCAACTTCAACAAAAAATTATTGAAAAATTAAATAATAAAAGTGAAGAAGAGTTAGAAGAAAAATTAAAAGAAGAAAACATAAAAATTGAACAAATTAATAAAGAATATGTTGATGCAAGTTCTAAAGGAGACATAAATAGAAAAAGAGAATTACATGCATTAGAATGGACATGTTCAATTAAAATTCACACTATAAACTGGTTACTTGGAAATACCAAAGAAATACCTGAAGAAAAATTACCTTTCTAAAAAATAGAAATATCATGATGGTAAATCAAGATACATAATATATGCATCAGATCCATCCGAGTAATAATCAAATTCTTTACGATCAATATTGAAACCACGAGACTCATAAAATTTTATAGCTCGAGTATTATGAGTTCTAACTTCTAAAATTATACGATTTATCCCAGTTTGAATATAAATAGATAATGCTGAACTTAGTAATGTAGAACCTACTTTACGCCCTCGATAATTTTTATCAACTGCAAGAGAGATTAAATGACCCTCACAATCTAAATTAATACTGAATAAAACATAACCTAATACAATATTGTTCTCTTCAGCAACTAAAAAACCAAAACCTGATTCAGAAAGTTTTAATAAAACATTCATATCATAAGGGTCTGGAAAACACATCTTTTCTATTTCATAAACTCTAACTAAATCAGAAGTTTGGAATTTGCGAATAATCATAAAATAACATTAATCCTAAAAAAAATATTATAAGTTTCAAATAAATAATTTATATTATTAATTTTATATTAAAAAAAAATTATAAAAATATTGGTAAAGATATGTGGGAAGAAATTGGAGAATATATTATAAAAAATAATAATTTGCCTTTAAACATAATTGAAATAGGTATTGGTAAATATTACGATATCTCTGATTATTTAAGCAATAAAAAAGAGATTAATATAAAAAAAATAGATATAAATCCCTCTAGAGAAGATATTATAAAAGACGATATAAGTCAACCTAATATGGAACTTTATGAAAATGCAGATGTAATCTATTCAATAAGACCTCCTTATGAAATACAACCTTATTTAATAGATTTAGCAGAAAAATTAAATTGTGAATTAATAATAAAACCATTAACTGGAGAAACATTAAACAGTTCTTGTTTTAAAATGAAGTTAATAAATTATAAAAAAATTAGTTTTTACACAACAAAAGTATAAAAAAACAAAGGGAAGTACATAATTTATGAATACTGTGAAAATATTATTATTAGGTGGAACTAAAGACTCAACCAATATTATTGAATTAATAAAAGCAAATATTGAAAATTCTTATATTTTAACAACAACTACTACAGAATATGGTTCTAAATTAGCTAAAGAGAGAGGTAGTGATGAAACTATATCCAAACCTTTGTTGAAAAATGAACTTATTGAACTTATAAATAAATATGATTTTGATTTTTTAATTGATGCAACTCATCCTTTCGCAGAACATATTACAAAAACTGCTACAGAAATAAGTAATGAGCTTGGAATAAATTTTATTAGATTTGAAAGACCGGAATTTGATTTTAGCACTATAGATTGTGAGAACATTTTTCATGTATCTAATTTTATAGAAGCAGGTGTTATGATTTCTAAATTAAAACTTAATAATGCAAATGTTTTACATTTCGCTGGTGCGAATACTATGGAAGATGTTTTGAAAAATGTTAGTTTAGAATGTTTTTATCCTAGAGTTCTTAATGTTAAATCTTCTATTGAAAAGTGTGAAAGTCTTGGAATACCTTCTGAGCATATTTTATTTATGGATGGTGTTTCTAGTAAAGAAGAGAATATTAATCTTATAAAAAAATATAACGCTAAAGCAATTATTACTAAGGAAAGTGGTGATACTGGAGGAATTTATGAAAAAATTTCTGCAGCAAATGAATTAAATGTTAAAATAATACTTGTTGATAGACCTAAGATTAATGGTTTAGCTGAAAAAAATATTGTTAATAATATAGATGAAATAATTGATAAAATAAAAGTAGATTATAGTTAACAGATATGTGAATTATTAATCATTTATCTTATAAAAAAAGAGTATTGTAAATTATAATAAAAAAAATATATTTAAAAAAAATAGTACGCCAAGACTGGGATTTGAACCCAGGCGGAGAAAACTCCACAGGATCTCAAGTCCTGCGCCTTACCTGGCTAGGCTATCTTGGCAAAATATAAGTTATAAAAATGAAGTTATTATTAAAAAATGTGGTTTAAAAAAGAAATAGTAAACTAATATATGCACATTTTTTTATTTTTACATTCATTTTAATTAACTTTTAAGTTCTATTTCGATACTTACGTTATCAGGAACATTAACTTTCATTACTTGTCTCATTGCTCTTTCATCAGCACCGATACCAACTAATCTTTTATGAATACGTAATTCCCATTTTTCCCATGTTGCTTTTCCTTCTCCATCAGGACATTTACGGGTAGGTACTACTAATTTTTTGGTTGGTAATGGTATAGGACCTGAAATATCGACACCAGTACGTTCAGCAATTTTTTTTAATTGATCACATACTTGATTAAGATTATTTGGGTCTGTTCCTGTAAGCTTAATTCTTGCTTGACTCATTTTATCCTCCAAAAAAATAAAAAGGCTTCTAAAAAAATCACACAAATAATAAAGAGTATTAACCTCCTCTAAACCAAAGTTTAGAGAAGGATAAATGTTTTTATAATGTTCTTTTTATTATTTTTTGATTTTTACGTGTTTATATCTTATTTATTTAGCTGGAGTTACAGCAATACAAACTCCTGCAGCTACGGTTTGACCCATATCTCTGATAGCGAATCTTCCCATTTGTGGTATTTTCT
>CAZJLS010000012.1:0-30883 GCA_964547125.1 uncultured Methanobacteriaceae archaeon
CCTGGAGGTGCTGCTAAACATTTTTGTGAACCTGTGAAACATACATCAATACCATATTTATCAACATCAACATAATCTCCACCTAATGATGATACTGTATCTACAATTAATAAAGCATCATAATTTTTCATTACTTTACCTATTTCTTTTAATGGAGAGTGTGTACCTGTTGATGTTTCATTATGTATAACTGTAACTGCTTTAACATCTTCATTAGCATCTAATGTTTCAGCTATTTTTTTAGGGTCTACTACATCACCCCATTCCACATCCATTTCTATGGAATTGATTCCATGAGCTTTTGATATGTCTCTTAAACGTTCTCCGAATTTTCCACCAGTAACATTTATTATTTTTTCACCAGGATTAACAGTGTTTGCTATCGCAGCTTCCATTGCCGCAGTTCCTGATCCAGATAAAATTAATGATTGGTTTTCTGTTTTAAACATTTTTGACATTAAAATACTGGTTTCAGTTAATATTTCTCCAAATTCATCTCCCCTATGATTAACCACAGGTTTAGACATAGCTCTTAATACTCTTGGAGCCACATTTGTTGGTCCAGGAAGCATTATTAATAAATCATCCATTTTTCAAGTTCCTCCAAATTAATATATAATTATAAATTTTTTTTATAGCTAACTCAATTAAATTTTTTTTATAAAATGAATCTAAATCAAAAAAGCCATATGATATATTTTTTGAATTTTATATTAAATATATATTATTATGGAAAATAAAATGCCAATAAAAATAATATTAAAAATGAAAAATAGAAATAATAAATAATAAAATAAATAAAAATTTTTTTGATGTTATGAAAAGAATTCTAATAAGTAATGACGATGGTATTAATGCTCCAGGGATACTTGCAGCAAAAAAAGCTGTTGAAGATTTAGGTGAAGTGACCATAGTTGCACCAGATAAAGAGCATAGTGGGTTGGGAAGAAGTTTAAGTGTTATGAAACCATTAACACTTAAAAAAACAAAATTAGAGGACGATAGTTTTGGATATGGAGTTTCAGGAACACCAACAGATGCTGTCACTATTGGAATAAATTATATACTTGATAAAACCCCAGATTTAGTTATTGCTGGAATAAATAGTGGGAGAAATATAAGTAGAAGTGAAATCACAAAATCAGGTACCGTAGGTGCAGCATTAGAAGCTGTTAATAATAAAATACCTGCAATAGCAATATCACAATCTATAGATGCACGTGATTTTAAAATAGAGAATAATAAAGCAAAATTAACAAAACCATTGAATTTTGATTATGCAAGTGAAATATTACATAAAATAAGTAAAAAAATCTTAAAAAATGGTTTACCTAAAAATGTAGACTTATTAAATATAAATGTACCCTCTTATCCATCAAGTGATGAGATAAAAATAACTAAATTATCAGACAAAATGTTCAACCCAGAAATAATAAAAAATAAGAATGAAAATAATGAAACCTATTACTTAATAAAACCTAATATGATTGAAAAATATGAAGAAGAAACTGACGGATATGTGCTTTTAAATGAAAAATTAGTTAGTATAACACCAATAAAATCCGATATGACAGAAACAAATAATGAAATAAAAAATATAATACTGTGATTATAATGAATATTAATGAATGGGAAAAATGGTATACAAAAATATTAGATGATTTTGGTTTTTCAAGAGAAAAAGATGAAGAAACCGCCCAAATATTGGATAATATTCTAAACACAACAAATCCATTAACAATCGAAAAGTTACAAACAAAGATACATGAAAAAAAAGCTGTTAACAATTATATAGTATTCGGAGCAGGCCCCTCACTAAAAAATAGTATAAAAGAAATAAAAAAAAGAAGAGAATTAACAGAAAACATTTTAGTAGGAGCAGATGGGGCAACAACAGCACTTTTAGAAGAAAACATAATTCCAGACATAATAGTTACAGATTTAGATGGAAAAATAGATGACTTACTAATAGCAAATCAGAAAAATAGCATTTTCATAGTACATGCTCATGGAGATAATGCAGAAAACATTACAAAATACACTCCACTACTTAAAAATGTTTTAGGAACTACACAATCAACACCTCATGGAAATTTATATAATTTTGGAGGATTTACAGATGGAGACAGAGCAATATTCCTAACACTTGCATTAAATGCTAACAAAATAACTCTTGTAGGAATGGATTTCGGAGAATACGTTACAAAATATTCAAGACCAAACATAAAAAAAGATGTAGAACCTGCAGATGAAATCAAACAAAAAAAGTTAAAATATGCAGAAGAATTAGTGGAATGGATAAAAGAAAACAAAAATGTAGAAATAAATAAAATATAAGGTGAATGATAATAATGGGAATTGAAGATATATTAATGTTTGATGAAACCTTATTCAGAGATACAACAATATTCGATTTAGATTATGTTCCAGAAACATATAATTTTAGAGATACACAAATGGAAGCAATGGCCTACGAGATAAGACCCGCATTAAGAGGAAGTATGCCTGGACATAGTGTAATTTTAGGAACATGTGGAACTGGAAAAACTACTGCAGTTAAAAAAGTCTTTGAAATGGTGGAAAAAACAAGCGAAAGTGTGGTTTGTTGCTATATAAATTGCCAAATAAATCATACAAAATTCTCAATTCTCTCACAAATTCATAAAAAAGTATTTGGACATAAACCACCCGAAACAGGAGTGCCTTTTCTACGAATATACACCAAAATTATGGAAAAACTAGTGAAAAACGAACAAACATTAATTGTAGCATTAGACGATGCAAACTTCATATTTGAAAACAAACAAGGAAATGAAATATTCTATTACTTATTAAGAGCACACGAAGAAATACCAAATGCAAAAGCAGGTTTATTTGTAGTAATACCTGATTTTGAATTCAGATATGCCCTAGATAAAACTGTTAAAACAGTTTTCATACCCCAAGAAATAGTCTTCGAACCATATAGCTATGATGAAATAAATAGTATTCTTAAAGATCGTGCAAAAATAGGATTTTATCCAAATGTAATTTCAGATGAAATAATAGAAAAAATAAGTGATTACACCTATGAAAATGGGGATTTAAGAGTAGGGATAGATTTACTTAAATCTTGCGGCAATATAGCAGAATCTGATGCATCAAGAAAAATAACAGAAGAACATCTAGAAAAAGCATTAAAAAAACATGTTTCAAGTAGTATAAAAGAAGCTATGAAAATATTAAATGACTCAGAAAAAGAATTGCTAGATGAAATAATTGAAGAAAGTAAAAAAATAAAAAGTAATGAAGTAATAACATCAACTAGAGTATTTACTAAACTTACAAAAAATAAAAAAAATAGTTACTCCAAATTAAAAAGAACACTTGAAAGATTGGAATTTTTAAGATTAATAGACACTAGTTTAACTGGTAAAGGAGTTAGAGGAAAGACTACTCAAATCTATCTTAGATTTAATCCTGAAGATTTAGAATAAATGAAAAAATAATATTTAAACTGTTAATGCTACACTTGGATTAGGTGTTAAAACTGCTAAAAGTATTGCGGTTAAAATTACAGTGATAAATATTAATGTTTTAATACTTACTTCAAATCTATAACCGTTAAAGAAAAGATAATCAAAAATATTACTTTGTTTTTTAAGATTTCTTGAATTTCTCATAAAAAAGTACCACCTTGAAAATTAATTTTTTTAAAATCTATATATTAATTAAATTAAAAAATGAATATAAAAGAAATGTGAGCATTTGAAAAGTAATATAAAATAAAAATGATACAATGAGCTTTAAAAATGAAAAAAATCATGAATATGAATTTTTTGATGTTACTGCTGATGTGGGTTTTAAATCATATGGTATAAGTTTAGAAGAAGCTTATGAAAATGCATCAAAAGCCATGTTTAATGTTATAAGCAATACTAATAATATAGAACCTAAAATTTCAAAAAATATTGAAATAAAATCTGAGGATGAAGTTTCATTATTATATGATTATCTTGATGAGTTATTATTTATATCAGAAACAGAATTATTATTATTTTCAAGTTTTAATATCTCAATAAAACAGGAAGATGATGGGATGAGGTTAAGTGGTTGTGTTAAAGGGGAGCATATGGATTGGAATAAACATGAACGTGGTTCAGAAGTTAAAGCTGTAACATATCATTTAATGGAAGTTAAAAATGAAGGTAAATTTATAACTCAAGTTATATTAGATTTATAATCTTATTTTTTAAATTGATATTTTGGAAAAAATTTAATTTTTTTATATGATTTATAATAAAAATAATATAGAATTAATAATTATTTTTTTTACTATTAATAAACAAACAGAAAAAAAAGTATGTGGTAAAACAATGAGTGTTAAAGATAATCTTATTAAAATTAGTGAAAATGTTTGGGAGATTCCAAGTAGTTTTAAAAAAGAAATGAGAGTTCCCGCCAGACTGTTTTTAGATGAAGAAGGTATTGAAAATCTTGAAGATGGGGCTATTGAGCAAATTGCTAATGTAGCTTGTTTACCAGGTATTCAAAAGTATTCTTTAGGTCTTCCAGATACCCATTTTGGGTATGGTTTTCCCATAGGTGGTGTGGGTGCTTTTAATTCTAATAATGGAATTATTAGTCCTGGAGGAGTTGGTTTTGATATTAATTGTGGAGTTAGAATGATTAGAACTAATCTTACTCTTGAAGATATTGAACCACATGTTAAAGAATTAAGTGAAGAGTTATTTAAAAATATTCCCTCTGGTGTTGGTAGTAAAGGTAAAATTAGATTAAATGAAGGGGAAATTGATGATGTTTTGAATAATGGTGCTAGATGGGCTGTTGAAAATGGTTATGGATGGGATGATGATTTAGAATATTTGGAAGAAAATGGATGTATTGAGGATGCTGATGCGAGTGTTGTTAGTGATAAAGCTAAAAAAAGAGGTATTCCTCAATTAGGTTCACTTGGTTCCGGTAATCATTTTCTAGAAGTGCAAGTTGTTGATGAAATTTATAACAATGAAACATCCGAGGTTTTTGGTTTAGAAGATGGTGAGATTGTTGTGATGGTTCATACAGGTTCTAGAGGTTGTGGCCATCAAGTTTGTTCCGATTATTTGCGTGTTATGGATAAAGCTTATCGTAATTATAAATTAGATATTCCTGATAGACAACTTGCTTGTGCTTATCTTGATTCAAATGAGGCTCAAAATTATTTGCATGCCATGTATGCTGCTGCTAATTATGCTTGGGCTAATAGACAGGTTATTATTCATTGGGTTAGAGAAAGCTTTGAAAATGTTTTAGGTAGAAGTAGTGAAGATATGAATATGAGTACTGTTTATGATGTTGCCCATAATATTGCTAAAGAAGAAACACATGTTATTAATGATAATGGTTTTGAATTGAAGATGTTGGTGCATAGAAAGGGTGCTACTCGGGCTTTCGGTCCAAATAGGATTGAAGTTCCAGAGAAATATCGTAGTATTGGGCAGCCTGTTTTAATACCTGGTACTATGGGTACTTCTTCTTATGTTCTTCATGGGACGGAAAAAGCTATGTTAACTACTTTTGGTTCAACTGCTCATGGTGCAGGTAGGAAGTTATCTAGATCCCAAGCTAAACGTGAGTTTTCACCAGAAGATATTGAAAATGAATTGAATTCAAAAGGTATTGAAATTAAAGCTAATTCTAAACCTGTTCTTGCTGAAGAGGCGCCTAATGCTTATAAGGATGTTGATTCTGTTGTTAAAACTTCAGATAGTTTAGGTATTGCTAAATTAGTTGCTAAGGTTAGTCCAATTATTGTTACTAAAGGATGAGGGTGTGAAATTATGATTGGAATAATTGGTGGAACTGGTGTTTATGATATTGTTGATAAAGCAGATTCAATGAGGAAAGAAAAAGTTGAAACTGAATATGGAGATGTTGAAGTAAGTATCTTAAATATTGATAATAAAGAAGTTGCTTTTTTACCTAGACATTCTGCAGGACATTCTTATCCTCCCCATAAAATTAATTATAAAGCAAATATTTGTGCACTTGAAAAAATAGGTGTTAATGAGATTATTGCAACTAATTCTGTTGGTAGTCTTAATCAGGATATTGGTCCGGGATCATTTGTTATTGTTGATGATTTTATTGATTTTACTGTTCTTCGTGATAAAACATTTTTTGATGATAGTGTTGTTCATACAGATATGACGGAACCTTATTGTAAACGTTTAAGGGAAATTTTAATTTCTACAGGTGACGTTATACCTACAGGAACTTATGTTTGTACTGAAGGTCCACGTTTTGAAACCCCCGCGGAAATTAAAATGTTTCAGATTATGGGAGGGGATGTTGTAGGTATGACTGGTCTTCCTGAAGTTGTTCTTGCACGTGAAAAAAATATTTGTTATAGTTCAATTTGTATTGTTTCAAATTATGGAGCCGGAATATCACCTGATAAACTTAGCATGGAAGAAGTATTAGATATTATGAATGATAAAAGTAACGAATTACTTGATTTAATATATGATACTGTAAAAAAATTAGGTGACAATTGTGACTGTGAGTGTTCTATCCAGTAAAATAAAAAAATAATTATTATTAGGAGAGTGTTGTTTTTATTTTAATTGCAATTGCTTCATTAAATGGAGAAAGTGTTGATTTTCATTTTGGAAAATCTAAAAAGTTATATATTTATAATGTAGTTGATGACGACTATAACTTTATAGAAACCCGTGATGTTGATATTTTAGAAGATAGTAAACACCAAGGAAATAAGGTTCTTGAGGTTTGTAAAGATTGTGATGTTATAATTTCCCAACAATTCGGACCTAAATCTAAGATTAAAGCTAAAAAATTAAATATAAAATTAGTAGCAGATGAAGGTTTAGTTGATGATGTTTTAAAACGTTATATTAGTCATGTTAAGTTTATGAATGAATAAATACTGTATTAATATTCATTTTTAATTCATTAACTCATTATGATAAGGTTGTTAAATTAACTGTTAGTTGATTTAGATTTAAAAACATTAATACAATTCCAAAATATTCAAATATTTAATTTAATATAATAATACCATTTATATTTATTATATTTAGTAATTAATATTTAATAGAGTATTTTAAATTTTTATTGAGAGATAATTTTCTTTTAAAATTTAAATAAAACTTTATTTTTCTAAATAAATGAAATTAAGTATTTTTATAAACTTACATATTTTTTATTTTACATTATTTTTAGAAAAATTTGAAAATTTTAATACTTTAATTTAATAGTAGCATAAGTGAAAAATATTTAAAATAATATTTTAAAACTAAAAAATAGATATAATAATAGTTAATTTAAATTAAATTAAAATGTATGTATGTTTGTTTAATATAATAATGTAGAATATTTTGATTTTGAACTTTAAATTTTCACATAATATTTAAATATTATAAAATTATAAACATATAACAACCTTAATTGGGCGGGTTTTAATTTTAAAAATTTTTTACAAAATACAATATAAAAACTATTTATTAATAAATATAAATCAAAATAACTGATTTTTTATTAATTATTTAAATATAAAACTTATAAATTTACGATAATTTAAAAAAGGAATAACAATTTAAGGACTGATTATAAAATGGCAAAAGCAAAAAGACGACACGCACGTGATACATGGAAAGAAAAAAGTTGGTATACAATTAAAACACCATTACTATTTGATGAAAAAGAAATTGGTGAAACATTAGCTAAAGATCCTGAATTACTTATTGGAAGAACTATTGAAGTAACTATGAGAGAATTAACAGGTGAATTCTCCAAACAATATATTAAATTACAATTTGAAATTGATAATGTTGCAGGAGATAATGCTAATACTAAATATACTGGACACAAAACTACTACTGATTATGTAAGAAGTATGATTAGAAGAGGAACTAGTAGAATTGACACTCCAGTTATTGTTAAAACTGCTGATGATCGTGAAATTAAATTCCATGTTTTAGCTGTTACAACTAGACGTGCAAAATCATCACAACAAAAATATATGAGAGAAACTATTGCAAACTTATTAACTGATATTGCTAGTGAAAAAGGATTTGATGAACTTGTCGAAAGTTCTGTAAATGGTAAATTAGCTAGTGAAATTTATCACACTGCTAAAAAGATTTACCCTCTTAAAAGAGTAGAAATTATTAAAAGTAAAGTTTTAGTATAAATTTTTTCTCTATTTTTTTCTCATTTTTTTATATAATAAAAAAAATGTGCTATTTTTTTTTAATTTTTTAGATAAGTTTTTTAATAATTATCAGCTTATTATTAATTATATAATTCATTTTTTTATTTTTAATTAGTAAATATTTTAGAAGTTGAATAGTTATGCAGGAACTTATTACAATAAACTGGGGTTATGTTTTAATCCTATTCATATTAGGTTTTTTTGTATATTGGAGAAAATCTCTTGATTTATTAGGTACTATCACTATGATTGTGATGGGAGTGTTTATCATATTTTCTGCAGGTTTAAACTGGTTAATTTTACTGATTATTTTTTTAATTTTAAGTTTACTGGCTACCAAGTTTGCTAAACCATATAAAACTAGTATTAATGAGTATGAAGGTCAAAGAACTGCTAAAAATGTAATTTCAAATGGTTTATTAGCTTTTTTAATGGCTGCTTTTGGAGGATATTATCTGCCATTCGTCGGTGGATTTATTGGTGCTGTTGCAACAGCAACCGCAGATACATTAGCTAGTGAAATTGGTATATTGCAGAATCCTATATCTTTAACTACTTTTAAAAAGGTTCCTGCTGGAACTGATGGTGCCGTATCTATTCTTGGTACTTCTGCTGCTATTTTTGGTGCAGGAGTTATTGGATTATCCTCTTATTTTTTAGGTATTGTAGCTGATCCTGTTTTAGGATTAAAAATTGGAGTCATATCTGGTACTGTTGGTTGTTTTATGGATAGTTTTGTTGGGGATAGGTTTGAACGTAAAGGTTACCTTAATAATGAACATGTTAATTTAATTGGCACTCTTACTGGAACAGTAGTTGGAATATTATGTATATTGTAAAAAAAGTATAAAAAAATAAAAAAAGTGAAATAATTAAAAAAAGAAAATCTATTTTTTAATTTTAAATTTAATCGTCATCTACAACAATAAAAGCGTCTTTGCCTAAAGCTCCGCATTCAGGACATGCCCAATCATCAGGGAAGTCTTCTAATAGCATTCCAGGCGCAATATTATATGTAGGGTCTCCTTTTTCTGAGTCAAATTTGTAATCACAGTGCATACATTCATATACTACCATTTCTAAATCACCTATTTTTATTTTATTTATAAAATATAAAAGGTATTATATTTTAACTAATATTTATCAATTTCTAAATTATTTTTCCAGTTTTTTGGTTTATGAAAATTTTATATAAATCTTTTATCAAAATTTAATAATGATTAATAAATTTAATAAAATAATTATTTTAGAATATTTTTTAGGTGGTAAAAGTAGATGAAGGGAATAATATTAGTTATGGATGGAATGGCAGATCGCCCAGTTAAAGAATTAGATAATAAAACACCATTACAAGCAGCGAAAACCCCAAATATGGATAAATTAGCTAAAAATGGTATTACTGGAATAATGGATCCTATTAGGCCGGGAATAATACCTGGAAGTGATACTGCACATTTATCTATTTTAGGTTATGACCCCTATGAAGTTTACACTGGAAGAGGGCCTTTTGAAGCATCAGGTGTGGGTTTAGATGTTATTCCTGGAGATATTGGATTTAGATGTAATTTTTCAACATCAGATGAAAATGGAATCATAACTGATAGAAGAGCCGGACGTATAAGAGATGGAACAGCGGACATTGTTGAAGTATTAAACACAATGACTATTGAAGGATATGAAGATGTTGAAATAATATTTAAAGAGTCAACTGGACATCGTGCAGTACTTGTTTTAAGAGGTGAAAACTTATCTGATAAAGTAAGTGATGCTGATCCGAAAGTTGAAGGAAATAAACCTAAAACTATAAAAGCAACTGATGGTAGTGAAGAAGCTAATAGAACTGCAGATTTACTGAATAAAATAGTTAAAAAATCTTATGATATGATTAAAGACCACCCTGTAAATCAAGAGAGAATAAAAAATGAAGAACCACCTGCAAATATTATAATTCCAAGAGGTGCTGGAGCAGTACCTGATGTAGAATCTATTAATAGTAAATATGAAGTTAACTCTGCATGTATAGCTGAAACTGGGCTTATTATGGGTATTGGACGATTTGCCGGTATGGATATTATTGAAATGGATGATGTTACTGGTGGAGTAGACACTAATCTAGATAATATTATTGATACTATACTTGATCAAGTTAATAATAGTGAACATGACTTTTTCTTAATAAATATTGATGGTGCAGATGAAGCTGGACATGATGGTGATTATAAACAAAAATTAGATTTTATTGAAAAAGTTGATGAAGTTGTTATGAGCGGATTATTAGATTTAGAAGATACTGTTTTATTTTTAACTGCTGATCATTCTACACCTGTATCAGTTATGAATCATTCTGGAGATCCGGTTCCTATTTTAATTAATGGACCTAATGTAAGAATTGATGATGTTGAAGAATATCATGAATTTGCTACATATAAAGGAGGATTATGTAGAATACGAGGATCCGATGTTATGAATATCATTATGGATTTAATGAATAATTCCCATAAATTTGGAGCATAATATTTATGTGTGAAAATAAAAAATTGTTTGGAACATCTGGTATTAGAGGTAAAGTTAATACTGAAATTAATGCAGATTTAGCGTTACATGTTGGAAAATCATTAGCAACTTATTTAAATAATAAAGGTACAGTTGTTGTAGGTTATGACACACGTACAACAAATAAAATGTTAGAATGTGCAATTATTTCAGGACTTATGGAAAGTGGAGTTAATGTTATACGAATTGGTATGGTTCCAACACCTCTTGTAGGTTATGCTACAATAAAGTTAAAAGCAGATGCTGGAGTTATGCTTACTGCATCACATAATCCTTCACCTTATAATGGTATTAAACTTTGGAATCCGGATGGAATGGCTTATACTCCAAGCCAAGAAAACAAAATAGAAGAAATTTATTATAATAAAACATATGTTAATGTTGAATGGGATTCTATTGGAAAATTAGATTATAATGATGAGATAAAAAAAGCATATATTGATGATTTAATTAGTAGAACAAATCTTGATAAAAAATTAAAAGTTGTTATTGATACTGCATCAGGTGCAGGTTCAGAATTATCCCCACTAGTTTTTAGAAAATTAGGATGTGAAGTTATAACCTTAAATTCCCAAGCTGATGGATTTTTCCCTGGACGTAACCCAGAACCTAATGCAGATAATCTTAAAGATTTAATGAAAATGGTTGTATCTACTGGTGCTGATTTAGGAATTGCACATGATGGAGATGCAGATCGTATGATGGCTATTGATGATAAAGGCCGTATAAGCGATTTTGATAAATTATTATCTATAATATCCAAATATTTTGGAGGAACTGTTATAACTACTGTTGACTCTGGATTATGTATGGATGAAGAAATGAGCAAAGTAAATGGTAAAGTTATAAGAACTAAAGTTGGAGATGTTGCTGTTGCAGAAGCAATAAATGAACATAATGCAAGTTTTGGAGGAGAGCCCTCTGGAACTTGGATTCATCCAGATTTCTGTATGTGTCCAGATGGTTTACTATCTGGTCTCAGGATTGCTGAAATTGTATCCAAAAAAGGATCATTAAGTAAACTATTAGATGAAATACCTACTTATTGCACCATAAGAGATAAAATTACTTGCTCAAGCCAAGATAAAACCAGAATTATGGATGGAATTGAAGATTTATTGATTGAATCATTTGATGATATTAAAGATGTTAATAATATTGATGGAGTTAGATTAACCTTCAATGATGGAAGTTGGGTTTTAATAAGACCTTCAGGTACTGAAGATTATGTTAGAATTACTTTAGAAGGTAAAAATACTGAAACTGCAGAACTAATTCATAATAAATCTGTTGAACTTATTAATAATATCTTATAAAAAAAAATAAAATTTTTTTATATGAATTTATAATAAGTATTAATAATACTAATTTTTTTAAAATTTTTTTGAGGTAAAGAAGCATGAAAGCAATAATATTAAGTGCTGGTGAAGGAACACGAATGAGACCGTTAACATTAACCAAACCTAAAACTATGCTTCCAGTAGCCGGCAAACCTATAATGCAATATAATATTGAAGTATTAAGAGACAATGGAATAGAAGATATACTTTTAATAGTAGGTTACAAAGAAAATATTGTTAAAGACTACTTCAAAAGCGGAAAAGAATTTGGAGTTAACATAACTTATCAAACACAAACTAATCTTGTTGGAACTGCAAATGCAATAAGTTATGGTAAAAATTTTATTGATGATAGTGTAATTGTCTTAAATGGAGATATTATACTAAACGATTCCATAATAAAAGAAATTATAGATAAATATAATGAAGAAAAACCTGATACTTTAATGGTTGTTAAAGAAGTTGAAGATCCAAGCTCATTTGGAGTTGTTGAAATAAAAGATGGTTTAGTTACAAATATAGTTGAAAAACCTAAAAAAGAAGAAGCTCCAAGCAACCTAATTAACACTGGAATTTATGTTTTCAACGAAGACATCTTTGATAAAATTGACAAAACAGAAGAATCCAGTAGAGGAGAATATGAAATTACAGATTCTTTATCAATGCAAATTGATGAAGGAAAAATCGTGAAAGCACATCTTACTGATAAAAACTGGATTGATGTTGGAAGACCATGGGAATTAATTGAAATAAATGAAACATTATTACAAAATGTTAAAAGAGAAATCCGAGGGGAAGTTGAACCAGGTGTAACAATACATGGAGAATTATTCCTTGATGAAGGAAGTATCATAAAAGCAGGAGTATACATAGAAGGTTCAGTATACATAGGTAAAAATTGTGATATTGGACCAAACTCCTACATACGTGGAAACACCTACTTCGGAGATAATGTCCATGTAGGAAATGCTGTTGAAATTAAAAATTCAATTATAATGGAAAATACAAATGTAAGCCACTTAACATATGTTGGAGATTCAATTATAGGTTCCAATTGTAATATTGCTGCCGGAACAAATATTGCAAATCTAAGATTCGACAGTAAAACTGTTAAAACTAAAATTAAAAATCAAAAAGAAGATAGTGGTAGAAGAAAACTTGGAGCAATAATTGGAGATAGTGTTAAAACTGGAATAAACTCTAGTTTCTCACCAGGAGTAAAAGTCGGTTCAAACACATCTATCGGATCAGGAGTTCTACTATATGAAGATGTAGGTTCAGATATGAGAATTCTTGAAAAACCAGAATACATTGTTCAACATAAACATAAAAAAGACCAAAAATTATTATAAATGTGAAAAAACTATGATTCATGAAAGTGCTAAAATATTTCCTGGAGCAAAAGTAAATGGAAATATAGAAATTAAAGAAAACGTATCCATATGGTATAATGCGGTGATTAGAGGAGATACTGAAAATATAAGTATTGGAAAAAATTCAAATGTGCAGGATAATTGTGTTCTTCATTGCACAAAAAACTATCCTATAAAAATTGGTGAAGGAGTATCTATAGGTCATGGTGCAGTTGTCCATGGTTGTGAAATAGAAGATAATGTGTTAATAGGTATGAATTCAACAATATTAAATGGAGCACATATTGGAAAAAACTCACTTGTTGCTGCAGGAGCTGTGGTTACAGAAAATCATAGCTTTCCAGATAATAGTTTAATTATTGGTATTCCTGCAAAGGCAATAAAAGAAGTTAACAATGAACAGATAGATTTAATAAAAAATAATGCTCAACATTATGTTAAATTATCTAAAAAATATGATTCAAACTTTAATTATATAGAATAAAAAAATAAAGGATTATTTTTAAAATGAAAGCAAAAAAATCAGTGCTAGATATAGATTCATATGTTCCAGGTAAATCAAAAGAAGACTTAATTAAAGAATTTAATATTTCTGAAGATGATATAATTAAATTAGGTTCTAATGAAAATCCTTGGGGACCATCTAATAAAGCAATAAATGCGGTTCAATCAGCAGCAGAGATTATTAATAGATATCCTGAGTCTGATTTAACAAAATTAGAAGAAAGTATAAGTAAATATGCTGGTGTTGAACCTGGAGAAGTTATTATAGGTGGAGATGGTGCTGATGAGGTTTTAGATACATTAGCTAAAACATTTATTGAAGCTGGTGATGAGTTTATAGTGCCACAACCTTCTTATACTTATTATGAATTTTTATTAAAACCTTATGGTGCTAAACCTGTTTATGGTAAATGGGATTTAGATACTAATACTTTAGATGTTGAATCTATACTTAATGCATTAACTGATAAAACAAAAATGATATTTTTATGCTCTCCAAATAACCCTACTGGAGCAACCATTAGTAAAGATGATTTAAAAACTATATTGGAAGCTACTGATGCTTTAATAGTTATTGATGAAGCATATATTGAATATGCTGAGGAGACACATGTTAATTTTATTAAAGAATATGATAATGTGTTTATTTTAAGAACTTTTTCTAAAGTATTAGGTTTAGCTGGTATGCGTGTAGGTTATGGATTATCTAATAAAGAAACTATTGAATATATGCATCGTATTAAGCCCGTATTTTCTTTAACTCGTTTATCTTATGTTGCTGCTTTAGCTACTTTAGAAGATGAGGATTTTATTAATGAATCAATAACTATGGGTAAAAAAAGTAGAGATGTTTTATATGAAGGTGTTTCTAAAATAGATAAATTACATGTTTTAAAATCTCAGTCTAATTTTATGGTTATTGATGTTCGTGATACTGGTTTTACTGCAGCTGAATTAAGTTATGAGCTTTTAAAAAGAGGAGTTATTGTAAGAGATTGTACTTCTTTTAAGGGTTTAGATGAATATTGGATTCGTATTAGTATTGCTACAATTGAAGAGGATGAAAGATTTCTTAAAATATTGGAAGAAGTTGTTGGTTAATTTATTGAATATGGAAAATAATTTTTTTATGGGAGGGATGTGTTAAAATATGCCAATTTTATCTTTTGGAAGTCAAAATATTAACATTATAACCCATAAAAAGAATATTACAATACGTAAATTATGGAAAACACCTTTAGAGAAAGGAGATAGACTTTACTGTTATTGGAATCTTGTATCTAAAGAAAAAAAGAAGATTTTTGAAGCTATTGTTCTTGATGTTGAGTTAATAAGTTTTAAAGAATTAAAAAATAATGATTCTTTAGCTAAAGAAGAAGGCTATGCTGATGCTGTTGAAATGGTGAAAGAGCTTAAAAAAACTTATGCTGTTGATATTGGTGATGATGAAATTTTTCAAATAATTCATTTTGAGAAGTTGGATGTTGATGATTGGATTGGAGATAAAATTAATGAAAAAGTTATGATTACTCAAAGAGCAGATATTCTTTTTGATAGTGGTAAATATGATAAATCTGTACTTTGTTATACTGCAGCTTTAGGTTTTGATCCCAATGATGTTTATTTATTGAATAAAAAAGGAGATAACCTTTCTCGTTTAGGTAAGTTTCAAGATGCTATAAAGTGTTATGATGATGCTTTAAAAATTGAAGAGGACAATGAATACATTTGGAATAATAAGGCTATTGCTTATTTGAATTGTGAAGAATTTGATGAAGCTTTAGTTTCTAGTAATAAGGCTATTGAGATTAATCCTAACAATACTGCTATTTTATATTGGAGAGGTTTTATTTTACAGGTGTTAGGTGAGTTAGATAAGGCTTTAGATACTTATGATAAAATATTGAAGATTGATAATACTAATCCTCAAGTTTGGAATGCTCGAGGCAATATTTTAAATGATTTGGGTCGTGTTGAAGAAGCTTTGGACTCTTATGATAAAGGTATGGAATTGTGTTTAGATGATTCTGATATTGATGCCTCTGCTCAAAATAGAAAAGGTAATGCTTTATTAGAATTAGGTAGGCTTAAAGAGGCAATTGAGTGTTATGATAATGCTTTGGAGTTGGAACCTAAGAATGAAGTTTTTTTATTAAATAAAGGTATTGTTTTGATGGAGTTAAATGAGTTTCAGAAGGCCGATGATATTTTTACAAAAATTTTAGTTAAGAATCCTAATAATATTGATGCACAGTTTTTAAAAGAAGAATGTTTAGAGAATTTATAAAAAAATAGTCTTTGTATGTACATTCAATATTTAAGAAAATAATTTTTTAAAATAAGTAACTAAAATATGGAAAATAAATAAAATTAAATAAAATTAAATGTATGAAAATACCATTTAATTATAGCTTAATTTAAAATAATGGCATTGAAAACTTTAGCAAAAAATTGTTGGAAAATAAAATTATAAAAATTTTTCAACCAAAGAAATACCCCACTTCGCCATTTCAGAAGATTTATCTTGAGAATCAGATTCCGCAAAACAACGAAATATAGGTTCAGTTCCAGAAGGCCTAATAATAACCCAACCATCATCACGAAGTATTTTAACACCATCAGTTGTATCCAATTCAAAATCTGTTGTTTCACTAATTTCTTTAGAAATTTTATTCATAACTTCTGATTTTTTATCATCAGGACACTCAACTTTCATTTTTTCAGAATAATAAACAGGCAATTCACTTACAAGTTCTGAAAGAGGTTTATCCTCTTTAGCCAAAGTTTCTAAAATTTTAGCAACAGTTAAAGCAGCATCACGACCATAAATAAAATCAGGGAAAATCAAACCACCATTCTCTTCCCCACCAAACAAACCATTTTCCTCTTTTAGTTTACGGGCAACAAGCAAATCTCCAACAGCAGTAGCTATAACATTACCCCCACATTCCTCAGCAACATCATAAATAGAAGTTGAAGTTGCAACAGTAGTGACAATTGTACCCCCACCATTTTCTTTTAACATCTGTTTTTCAACAAGTGCGAATGTCTTATCACCAAGTACAAAATTACCATTATCATCAATACAAATTGTCCTATCTGCATCCCCATCATGAGCAAAACCAATATCTGCATTTAAAACTTTTACAGCATCAATTAAATCCCCAAGATTAGGTTCTATTGGTTCAGGATTACGACCTGGGAAAAATCCATCAGCTTGACCATTTAAAGTTACTACATCACATCCCAATTGTCTTAAAATATATGGTGCAGTATATGAACCTGCTCCAGAACCACAATCAACAACAACTTTAAAATTAGCCTTCCTAATTAAATCAACATCTACTCTTTTTAATGTTTCAGTTATATATTCATCAATAATTGAATCATTTACAGAATATTCTCCAATTTCATCCCATTTAGCTCGTTTTGGTTCCTCATCAAAAAATAATTTTTCAATTTCTAATTCCATATCATCAGGAGTACCTATACCAAACTCATCAACAAATTTAAGACCATTATATTTAGGAGGATTATGTGAAGCAGTAACTATAATACCTCCATCATAATAATTTCTAACAGCATATTGAATTGCAGGAGTAGGCAATATTCCCAAATCAACAACATTACATCCAGAGGATAATAAACCTGCACATATAGCATGTTTTAGCATAGGTGTTGTTGTACGTGTGTCCCCACCAATAGCCACAGTTCCTTGAACTAATGTACCATAACATGCTGCTAATCTTGATGCAAATTCTGGATCCATAACCTCATTTGCAACTCTTCTAACACCAAATGTTCCAAATAATCTTTTTTCAGCCATAATATTTAACTCCTTTAATTTTAATTTTTATACATTGATTCTAATCTATCAATTGTATCTATATCTTTTAATCCTTTATCTTCACGTATACGTTTAACTACTGGGAATCTTAAAGAATAGCCTGCTTCATATTCAGGACTTTTAACTATTTCACTATATTTAATTTCAAGTATAATTTTAGGTTTAACTATTATTTTAGTTCCTTTTTCTTCAATTTTATATTTTTCCATTAATTTAGTTAATTTAGCTAAAGTTTCATCATCTAAACCAGTTGCAACATGTGCAAGGGTTTTTAAATCATCATTTTCATCTTTAAGGGCTACTAGATAAGAACCTATAAAATCTCCTCTTTTACCTATACCATGTGTTCCTCCAACTACAACTACATCTAATGTTTCTGGTTCAGCTTTGAACTTTAACATTTTTTTACCACGAATTCCAGGAATATATGGTTCTTTAACATCTTTAATCATTATTCCTTCGTGTCCTTCGTTTAAAGAATCTTCAAAAAGTTTTATAGCTTCATCAACATTTTCACTTGTAGCATATAAGCGTTTACTGAGGTTAACTTTTTCATCTACTCGAACAATATTTTCAAGTATCTCTCTTCTTTTTTTAATAGGTTCATCTATTAATGGTTTTTTAAAATATAATAAATCATATAAGTAAACTTTTAATGGAACAGAATCCATTGCTTCTTCAATATTGTATTTTCTTCTTACACGGCGTAAGATATTTTGAAATGATAATGGTTCTCCATTACGTGTAGCTATTATTTCACCTTCTGCAATGAAATTTTCATTAGGAAATGATTCGTAAATTTCATCTACAACTTCTGGAACTGCTTTTGTGATGTTTTCTAGTCTTCGAGTGAATATTGTGATTTCATCATCTTTTCTATGAACTTGCATACGTATACCATCGTATTTAGTTTCACATATTGCTTCACCCATTTCTGTTATACTTTCTTCTATTCCTGGTGATAATTGTGCAAGCATTGGTTTAACTGGTTTTCCAGGAGTTAGTGATAATTTTTCTAATCCTTCTTTCCCTTCTGTTTTTGCTACTTTAGCAACTAAGCCCAAGTCATTTGTAAGCATGTATGCTCTTTCTGTAACTTCTTTATTTATTTTGAATGCATCAGAAATGGCGTCACGAATTATTCCTTCTCCTACACCTATTCTAAGTTCTTCTGTTATTGTTCTTGTTATATATTTTGCTTCTGTTGCTGATGCTGAGGATAATAATTCTAGTATTACTGAAATTTTTTTACTTGTTGATTTACTTCCAGTTATTGTTGCTAGTTTTCTTAGATTATTAAAAACGAATTTAATTGTTAATGGTTGGGAGAAGAATGTTTGTTGACTTTTTTTGGAGTATAATTTTTCAGCAGCGGCTCCAATATCTCCTTGATCTCTTACTTGGTTTTCTACTTCATCAACACTTACTCCTATTACTTGACTTATTGCCCTCATAACAAGTTTATCACCAATACCCATTTCTTCTTCGCTATAAGATGGGAATACTTTTCCCAAAGCTAGTAATGTTATTATTGATAAATTATCAACATCAATATCCGCCATAAATTTGGCTAATATGCTTGTTTTTTCTAATCTTTTTGTAGTGTTACTTAAATCTTCATAAACATCTACAAGTTCTTGGTATTTCATAGTATTACCTTAATTTTTGTTCAAAAGTCATTTTTTGCTATTTTTACAGAACAGTATTCTCCACACATTGTGCACATTTCATCATCATCTAAATGGCATTTATTTCTATATTTACGTGGTTTTGATGTGTCGAATGCTAAATCAAATTGTTTATCCCAGTTAAATGTTTTTCTAGCTTTTGCCATTTCTAGTTCTTTACTCCATGAAGTTTCAAGTCCTAATGCTACATCTGCTGCTTGTGCTGCGATTTTTGATGCTATGATTCCTTCTTTCACATCTTCTAAGTCTGGAAGACCTAAATGTTCTGCAGGAGTTACATAACATAAGAAATCTGCTCCTGATGATGCTGCTATTGCTCCACCTATTGCCGAAGTTATATGATCGTAACCTGGTGCTAAATCTGTTACAATTGGACCCAATACATAAAATGGTGCATTGTAACATAATTTTTTCTCCATTTGCATATTTGATTTTATTTGATTTAGTGGCATGTGTCCTGGTCCTTCAACCATACATTGAACTGAATTATCTTGTGCTCTTTTGACCAATGTTCCTAAATTTATTAATTCTTGTATTTGAGGAATATCACTTGCATCAGATAAGCATCCTGGACGTAACCCATCTCCTAAACTTAAAGTTACATCATATTCTTTTGCAATTTCTAAAAGATAATCATACTCTTTGTATAATGGGTTTTCTTCTTCATTATGTAGAATCCATGATGCTAGGAAAGTTCCCCCTCTACTTACAATACCCATCATTCTATTGGTTTTTTTTAATTTTTCAACTAAATCTTGGTTTATTCCGCAGTGGAGTGTCATAAAATCCACTCCTTCTTTTGCTTGGTTTTCTATAGATTTGAATATATCATCTGGATTCATATCTATGATTTCATTACCTTTGTTAAGTGTTATGACTCCTGCTTCGTATATTGGTACTGTTCCTATTGGAATGTCTACAGCATCCATTATGTTTCGTCTAAATTCAACTAGGTTATTTCCCGTGCTTAAATCCATTAATGTGTCTGCACCATATTCTTTGCATAGTTTTGCTTTATTTACTTCTAGGGATATTTCTTCTATTTTACTGCTTGAACCAATATTTGCATTAACTTTTGTTTTTAATCCTTCTCCTACTCCACAAGGATTTGTTTCTCTTAGAACATTTTTTAATATGACTACTTTCCCTGTAGCAACTAAGTTTAATAATTTATTAATATTAATATTTTCAATTTTGCTTATTTTTTCCATTTCAGGAGTTATATTGCCTTTTTTAGCATCTTCTAATTGAGTCACTTTCTGAACCCCTCTGATTATTATGATAAAAAAATTATTATTTCCTATTATTTTGTTATATGGTATTATATTATAATTAATTTTCTTTTATTTTTAGGGGATTTGGAAAAAATATATTTTTCAATATTGTAATAAAAAAAGTAATGTGTTGTTTTTTGTTATTTGTTTATTTTTTATTTATGGAAAAAAAGATGAATGGTTAATATAATTGTGTTTAATTATATTGAACCAAATCATCATTGTATTTGTCTTTTTCTGGTTTTATTTTTCTCATTGCTTCTTCGAAGTATTCCATTTCGATTTTTTCATTGTTGAGATTATTTCTTAATGCTAACATTGCTGCTTCTCGACATACTGCTTCAATATCTGCTCCAACATATCCATCTGTATTTTTAGCTAGTTTTTTAATGTTAACATCATCTGCTAGTGGCATGTTTTTTGTGTGGACTTTGAATATTGATAGTCTTCCTTCTTCATCTGGAGTGCCTACTTCTATGTGTCTGTCGAATCTTCCAGGTCTCATTAGTCCTGGGTCTATCATGTCTGGTCTGTTTGTTGCTGCTATTACTGATACATCGTGTAGTTCTTCCATTCCATCCATTTCTGTTAGTAGTTGGTTTACTACTCTTTGTGTTACTCCACTGTCTCCAAATGAGTCTCCTCTTCTGCTTGCTATGGAGTCTATTTCATCGAAAAAGATTACACTTGGTGATGCTTGTTTTGCTTTTTTGAATATTTCTCTTATTCCTTTTTCAGAGTCTCCTACCCATTTTGATAGTAATTCTGGACCTTTTACTGTTATGAAGTTTGCTTCACTTTCGTTTGCTACTGCCTTTGCTAGTAATGTTTTACCAGTTCCTGGTGTTCCAAATAGAAGTGTTCCTTTTGGCGGTTTTATTCCGAATTCTTCAAATTTTTCAGGATATTTTAGTGGCCATTCAACTGCTTCTTTTAATTCTTGTTTTGCATCTTCAAGGCCTCCTATGTCATCCCATGTTATGTCTGGGATTTGCACTATTACTTCACGTAGTGCTGATGGTTGTATTTCTTTTAATGCTTCTTTGAAGTCGTCTCTTGTTACTATGATTTTTTTGAGTGTTTCTTCTGGTATTGGTTCTCCGTCTTTTATTTCAGGTATTATTTTTCTTACTACTCTCATTGCTGCTTCTTTTGCTAGTGATCCAAGATCTGCTCCTACAAAACCATGTGTTGATTCAGCGAATTCTGTTAGATCTACGTCATTTGATAGTGGCATTGATCTTGTGTGGATTTCAAGGATTTCTTTTCTTTCTTCTGCATCAGGTATTCCTATTTCTATTTCTCTGTCTAGTCTTCCTGGTCTTCTGAGTGCTGGATCTAGTGAGTCTGGTCTATTAGTTGCTCCTATTACTACTACTTGTCCTCTTGATTTTAATCCATCCATGAGTGTTAATAATTGTGCTACTGTTCTTCTTTCTACTTCTCCTGCAGTTTCTTCTCTTTTTGGTGCGATTGCATCTAATTCATCTATGAATATTATTGATGGAGAGTTTTCTTCTGCTTCTTCAAAGAATTCTCTTAGGTTTTCTTCTGACCCTCCTACATATTTACTCATTATTTCTGGTCCGTTGATTGATATGAAGTGTGCATCGCTTTCATTTGCTACTGCTTTTGCTAGTAATGTTTTACCAGTTCCTGGTGGTCCGTACATGAGTACTCCTTTCGGAGGTGTTATTCCTAGTCTGTCGAATATTTCTGGTCTTTTTAATGGTATTTCTACCATTTCTCTTACTTTTTTAACTTCTTCTTTTAGTCCGCCTATATCTTCGTAGCTTACACCTACTAAATTTGATGCTCCATTGATTTTGGATATGTCTACTGGTTTTTCTTGTACTTCTATTTTTGTGTTTGGTCCTATGAATACTACTCCTGAAGGGTTTGTGCTTACTACTGCTAGTTTTAGTTGTCCCATTGCTGGTGCGTTTACCATTCCTCTGAAGAAGTCATCACCAAATACATTTCCCAGTACACTTCCTCCCATTAGGTTTTGTCTTTGTTGACGGAATCCTGTTACTATTATATCTCCTTGCACCATTACTTTATTTGCAAATGCTGCGTTTAAGTTTCCTGCTATTCTCATTGATTGGTCTATTGGTGCTAATTTTATTTTTTTAGCTTCTACTGCATCTGCTTTTTTGACTGTTACTTCTTGTCCTATTGAAGTTCTGAGGTTTTTACGTGCTATACCATCGATTCTTATTGTGTTTGTGTTGATTTCATTTTGTGATGTGAATACTATTGCTGCAGTTGGTTTTTCTCCAATTATTTCTATTATTTCTCCGTCGGTAACTCCTAGTTCGACCATTGTTTGTGGGTCTATTCTTGCTATTCCGTTACCTATGTCTCCTTGGGATATTGCTTCTGCAACTTTTAGTTTTATTTCTTTTGTGTTTTTGTTTTCCATTTTGTATCACTCCTTTTTTATTTTTTTATAGTTTTTTCTTGGTGGATGTTTTTTTCCTTTTTTATTTTGTTTATCACCTTTATTTTATTGTTTTATGAGTTATTATTATTGTAAATATGAATTTTATTTGTTTTTTGTTACATTTTTTATTAAAAGATATTTTTTATTTTATTTTTTTGTTTTTTTAAGTATTTTTATCTTTTAGTAAATTTTTGTAACTATAATATTGTGTATATGATATAGTATATAAATGTTTCGGTCAAAAAGTAAAAAAATAAAAATCAAAACCGTACCAAAAAACTATAAATACAAAATAAAAAACTAAAAAATAGAAAAATAAGAAACAAAAAAATAAACAATAAAAAATAGAAAAAAATAAGCAAAAAATATAATTAAATCAAAAAAATAAAAGCACACTAATAAAATAAATAAAAGTTATTAAAATATTTTATCTAATTAAACCACCAAAACCTTTCAAAATAGAAATAATATTGTCAAAAACATCCTCCGACAAAGCATTAATCTCAAAAGTAAAACTAATAAAACCTTTTTTAATTTGAGGTCCTTCATAAACATCAGAAACTGAAACATCAACTACATCATCAACACTACCCAAAATACTACAAATAACCTCACAATCAGAATTAACTGGGAAAATACAGCTTATAAAACGATTAATAATAGTTTGATTATCAACCCTCCACTTAAACAACTCAGCATCAGATAAAACCTCAATATTAGCTATTTTTAACTTATGACAATGTTTAGTAGTTTTCAAAATCAAAAACTCAGAACCTAATTCCTCTAAAATCCCAACATGAATCTTACCAGAATAAATATGTCTTAAACCAATAAACTTGCCCAAAGACTTCTTTAACAAACGATTCTCATGATTTAAAGAATTAACAGCTTTATCACTCCTACCTAATGCAGATTGAATATCACCCATATTCTTAGTTGCCATAACTGCCATATCCACAAAACCTTTTTCATCACCATTAAAAATAGCATCTTTTAACTCACAAACAGCCTCTGCAAAAGTATCTCTCACAACATTGCCCTGATTATTCTCATACTGAATTGAATAAGTTAAAAAAGGATTCTGAGAAACAATACGAGCTATAGTATCAAGCATCAAATTATAAATAGGACTTTCAAAATCTTGAGTATCTTTAATATTAACATTCAACTTAGCAATAGTATATGCAGTTGAAATATAGGCAAAATGAGTTAAAACCTGAACAATAGCCATCATTTTATCATGTTCTTCAGGACTAGTCTCAATAACACGCATTTTTTTAGAAATTAAATAATTTTTAACCCTATCATACCAAAAACCCTTAACAATAGGAGTTAAAACAATAACTTGACCATCTAAATCAGTAGTTCTAGGACCAAAAACTGGGTGCATAGGAATAAAATCAACACCCTTTGGAGTGAACTCGGCCATGACCTTTGAAGGATTCTCTTTAACACTAGTAACATCAATTAACAAAGAACCCTCAGACATATGTGGAGCTAACTCCCCAATAACATCTAAAGTACTAGCAATAGGAACAGAAATAATTACAATATCACTACTTTCAACTACTTTAACATTATCGGATGAATAAGCAACACCTAAATCATTACTAACTAATTCACCAACAACAGAATCACGACCAGTTATCGTAACATCAAATCCATCTTCTTTAAAAAACCATGCTAAAGTTTTACCTAAACCTCTAGTTCCACCAATTATTCCTATTTTCAAAATTTTAACTCACCAATAAATAAAATAAATAATAAAAAATTCAAATTATTAATAAAACAAAAATAGATGTTAATATTAATATCAATATAATAATTATGAAATTAATTTTATAAAAAGTTTTAAAAAAAATAGAAAAAAATAGAAAAAATATGAAAATAATATACCAAGACCAAAAAAACGGAATAATAGAACTCCTACCCGAAATATTAGACGATTTATGGCACTTATCACATATAATAACAGTTGGAGACACTATAACCTCAAAAACAACTAGAAGAATACAGGATACAACTGGAGATAAAATAAGAAGTGATAGAGGAGTTAAAAAAACATTTACATTAGATGTTGAAATTGAAAATATAAGTTTCCATATATTCACGGGCAAATTAAGATTAACAGGGACAATAACAAAAGGTCCTGAAGATTTAATACCATTAGGATCACACCACACAATAGAAGCAAAATTAAACACCCCCATCAAAATAAAAAAAGAAAAATGGGATAAATGGTCATTGAAAAGGATAAAACAAGCAATAGACTCTTCAAAAAAACTATCTGCAATAATAATATCTATTGAAGATAATACTGCAGATTTAGGACTTATACGACAATATGGAATAGAATATTACGGACCAATACTTGGAAACATATCTGGAAAAAGAAACATAGATAAAAATCGTGGAAAAGCTGTTAAAGAATTCTACAACAAAATTATAGAAACAATAAATCGATTTAATGACATATCCACCTACATATTATCTGGTCCAGGATTTTATAAAAATGATTTCTTTAAATTTTTACAAGAAAAACATCCAAATTTAAGTAAAAAAGCAATTATTGAAAATACTGGGACTGGAGGGCGAACTGGAATACAAGAAATTCTTAAAAAAGGAATAGTTGAAAAATTAACAAGCGAAAATCGTATAGGCTACGAAATATCTAAATTAAATAAAGCCTTTGAAGAAATGAGTAAACAAAATCCTAAAGTAGTCTACGGAGTTAAAAAAGTTAAAGAAGCTATTAATTTAGGTGCTGTTGAAGAATTACTAATATTAGATACTATTGTTCGTGAACAAAATTTCGAAAAAAGTATGGATATGGTGGAAAACATGTCTGGTAAAGTAATTATCATAAGTAGCCAACATGATGGAGGTAAACAATTAGAATCACTTGGAGGAGCTATTGCATGGTTAAGATATTCCATTTAAATAATTTAAATTAATATTAAAACCATCTTCTTAAGATTAAAAATAAAATATTATATACAAGTTTTAAATAAAAATTATGAATAATTATAAAAAATTATTTTTAAATTTAAAATATTTTATAATAAATTAATTCTAATTAGGTTAAAGTAAAATGTTAATGATGTATGTTACTCTACTAGGACTATTTCTTGTTTCATTTGTAGGAACTGCTGTTTTAAATATAATATTCCGATTCTTTGGAAGACGAGGATTAATGGGAAATTTATACCAAAATATTAGAGGCGGAACACCAAGAGCTATTGGATTAATTCCATTCATAATATTAAGTTTATATTTACCTTCAGGATTCAACAGCATGGTCTTAATTATAGGGATAACAGCCTTTTTAGATGACATATTAGGTAGGAAAAAAATATACTATTCTAATTTAGAGTGGGGGCAATTATTTAGAGGAATAGGTATGCTACTTGTTATGATTATAGGTTTCTCAGTTATGGGGCCAGCATCAATATTAGTGGCCTTACTTGTTCAACCAGTTAACATCTCAGATATGCAACCTGGAACAACATGTACTCTTGTTCTCTTATTAACTATGATTATTATGTTTTTAATGGTAATTTTAAACACCCCAACAATAACAAATTTACCATCATTTTATGCTCCTTTATTAACTTTCTTAGTTTGTTTAGGATATGCCCCATTAGATTATTTAGGGAAAATAATGCTTGGAGAAGTAGGAAACCACAGTTTTGCAGTGGCATTAGGAATATCATTTTATATGTTAGGAGGAATCTGGGCAACAATAATCTTCTTTATCATACTTGTTATTTTAATAGCACTTATGCGTGCAAGAACATTATACGAATTCCTAACCATGAAATTAAAAATATATGACCCAACATTTGGAGATTATGTTATGGATGTGTTAACTGGTGGAGGATTAGGAGATTTAATTAGAAAAATATTATTTAATAATAATCAAATTCAAGTTACAAATCCAATTTTAAAAATGTTAGGATTTAGAAGATTATTATACAATCCATATGCACCTAATCATAAACAGCACTTTTCAAATACGGTTCCTGAAAATACAACCGATCTTAGAAAGTTTATTTAAAAAATATTATTATCTTTTTTGTGATTTAAATGAAAGCATTATTAGTTATTACAGGTAGAGGTATTGGGGGAGATGCTGTAGTTGGATTAAATGTTATAAAAGCTCTAGAAAATAGGGGTGTGGAATGTGAAATAGCATTAGATAAAAATGCTCCTGGAATATTATATAAAAAAAAAGGATACACTTGGCATAAAGTTTCAATACCTCAAGCTGGAGGACATGCTGCAAATAAATTAACTACAATAAAAGCAGGTTTTAAAACTTTAACTGCAGTATTAAAAACTATGGGACTTATTAGAAAAGTTAAACCAGATGTAGTGATTGGAGTGATTGGGGGAGGAGCAGTAATAGGTAGTTTAAGTTCAAAAATAACTAGAACTAAATGTATTAGTTTAATAAATACTCCCCTAGATACAAAAGTATGTGCTAAATTAAATAAATGTCTTATTTTACCTGAAAATAATTTGTTTAAATCTGAGAATCTTCCAGATAATTTACACAAAACATTTTTCCCAATAAATCAGAATATTAATTCTGGAAATTATGAAAATGGAATAAAAGAAATTGAAAAATATTTAAATAAAGAAGAAAATAAAACTTCTGCTACATTTGATGTTAATAAAAAAACCATATTATTTTCTTCTGGTTCAACATTGTTTGAAGGAACTGTTAAAGCTGTGAAAAAATTTGCTGAAGACTATGGAGATTCATATAATATATTACTTGTAGGAGATCCATTGAAAAAAGAATATCTTGAAATGATTGATACAGATAAGATTATTAATTTAGGATATATTAATTGGATAAGTGATTGTTATGCCATATCTGATTTAGCTGTTTTAACTGATGATGGAAATATGATACAAGAGTCAATTTTATGTGAATTACCTATAATATCATTAACACATGTTAAATATGGAAGATATCATAATATGGCGAGTATTTATAAAGGAATTGTTTTAGAAACAAGTGTTGATACTGCTAATGATACTATTATAAGTGCCTTAGAAAATATTGATGAAATACGTTCTAAAATACCCCCATATAAAGAAGAGATACTTAATACTAATGATAAAATTGTTGATGAAATATTGGAATAATATTATTTTAAAAATTTTAAAATTTTATAATAAGTATCAGTAGATGGATGTAATTCTAAAAATTTATCAAAATCATCTTTTGTAATGCCCATATTCATTAAAAATGCAATATATGCAGTATCTCCAACACCTGAAGGAGATATTGCAAAGGCATCTGTAATTTCATTGTTTTTATTAAATTTAATTGATGTTAAACCTGTTTTATCATTTAAAAGTTTCCAGAATACTTCTGGCCCTGCACTTCCAGGTTGTGTTAATTCTTTAATTGGTTTTTCTTTATTACTTGTGTTTTTTATAAAACTTACATCCATATCCAAAGTTAATGATTCTGGAATGTTATTATAATTTATTTCACTATATTCTCCCATAATATTTCTAGCTGCAATTATTCCTTCTCTTCTTGCAACTGGTGTTAATTGTATTCCTCCAGTAACATCTCCTGCTGCATAAATGTGAGGGTTTGATGTTTTCATTGTTTTATCTGTTTTAATGTTTCCTTTTTCATCTAATTCAACAATATCTTTTAATATTTCAGAGTTTGGGATTCTTCCTGTTGCAACAAGTGTTAATCCATCAAATTCTCCTTTTGATGTTGTGATTTTGTTTTTTTCTATTTGTGTGGCTTCTGTTTTTTCATGTATATGGATTTTTTTTAGTAAATGTTTTATTGTGTATTCTCTGATTGTTGGGTTTAATTGTTTGAGTATTTTATCTCTAGCTAGTATATGTACTTCTACTCCAAATGTTGAGAATATGTTTGCTATTTCTGTTGCAATCATTCCCCCGCCGATGATATTTAGTTTTTTTGGGAGTTTTTTTAAGTTTAGTAAGTCTTTACTTGTTATTGCGTTTTCTATTCCTTTAATTTTTGGGAGGTATGGTCTTGATCCTGTTGCTACTAGTATTTTATCTGCTGTGTATTTTTGGTTGTTTACTTCTACTATGGGAGTGTTGTTTTCTATGGTTATTTTTGCTTCACCATATATTATTTCATTTCCTAGGTTTTTATTTTCTGTTTCTTCGATTTTTCTTAGTTTCTCTTGTGTTTTTTTGATTTTATTTGTAATTTCAGTGTAGGATATTTCAATATTTGATTTTATGAGATTTAGTTTTTGAAATCTTTCGTTAGCATTTAAAAATTTTGCTATGTCATTTAATGCGCATATTACCATGCATCCTTCGTTTAAGCAGGTTCCTGCAATGTGTTTTTTCTCAATCAATATTACTTTTTCATCATTTTTACCTAATTCTGATGCTGCTAGTCTTCCTGCAGGTCCTGCACCTATTATTATTGTTGTCATTGCCTTTTATTCCTTTTTTTGATTTTTTTAAATTTTAAATATGATATTGAACTTAATTATAACAGTACTAAATTATATTTATTATATTGAATAATAAAAGATTATAAGTTATTTAAAAATTTTTTTGGAAGTGATTTTTTTTATGTGTATTGCAGCACCTGCTCAAGTTGTTGAGTTAGATAAAGATGCTAAATTAGCTAATGTTGAATTTGGTGGAGTTATTCAGAGAGCTAAAACTGATTTGATGCCAGATATTGAATTAGGAGATTATGTTTTAGTTCATGCCGGATATGCTATTGAAAAATTAACTGAAGAAGCTGCTAAAGAATCTTTAGAAGCTTGGGATGAGCTTTTAGATGTTTTAGATGAAGAAGATAAACAAAGAGAAAAAGAAAGTAATTAATTTTTTTTATCTATTTTTTTAGTATATTGATACTCTTATTACTCCAGGAATTTGTAAAAATTCATTAATTAAATCTCCTGGAACTAAATCTTCAGTTATTATTGTTAAAATTGGAGTGGTTGTTAGTTCTGTGTCACTTGCATATGCTTGTCTTATGCTTATGTTTTTAGAAGATATTAATGCTGATGCAGATGCTAGTATTCCTTCGTTTTCTTCCCCAACTTCTATTTCTATAACTCCGAGTCCTAAATTTTTTGCAATATTTTTTAGTAAGGTTCCTGCTGGAGTTATGTTACTGAATATTTCTAATAATTTTGGATCTTCTATTATTGTTTTTATTGTGGATTTTATAACTCTTCTATCAACATTTGCTGCATTTGCTAGTGCAGCATCACTTATTTTAAGGTTTCCACAGTATATTTTTTTGTTTTTATCTAATCTTAAACCTAATTCAATCATTTTTTGTGCTACTGCCATTCTTGCTGGGTATTTTTTAAATTTTAAGTTTAATTCTTCCCACATAGTTTGTCACAGATTTTTTTTATTATTGAATTATGTTTGAAAAAAAAGTTTTGTAAAAATAGTTTTTTTTGATTTTTAGTAGGCTAGATGGGATTCGAACCCATGACCTCACGGTTATCAGCCGTGCGCGCTAACCAAGCTGTGCCACTAGCCTATATTTGATTTTTAGTTATAAATAAGAAAAATTAAATCAGTGTATGTAAAATTTATAACTATAATTAATATATGTTCTTATTATATATAAAATTTTTGACGGAAAA
>CAZJLS010000013.1:0-30377 GCA_964547125.1 uncultured Methanobacteriaceae archaeon
TATTTTTGAAAAAAAATTTCAAAAAATTTTTAGCCCCCAACATTTTGACAGAGCCAATTAATATTACTAAAACACAGAATTACAAAAAAAGTAATACTATAATAAAACAAAAAATAGAAAAAATTGTGGAAAATTCCACAAAAAAAATAAGAAAATTTATTCACTATTGTAAAGTAAACCAATTGAATAGTATTGGAATAAAAATAAAAACGGTACAAAAATTAATGAACTAATAATTACTCCAATAAATGGTATTTGACTTACTAAACCTGCAACAAATAATATGAAAAATGCAATAAATGCAAATATTATTAAAAATGCAATGATTTTAAGCCAACCAATTTCACCAACTTTACCAATAACAGAACCAATACTTACAGCTTCTTTTATACTTCCAGTTTCAGCTAATCTACCTTGTGCAACTAATGCAAATATTGAGAAAATAAAGAATAAAATAGCTGCAATTACAACAACTACCATAGTAGCAGTGAATAATTTTGATAAGAAATCTGGCGGAATGATAGCAAATATTTGATTAGCTGAAGCAGGATTTAATGCTGCAGCTTGTAAACTTGGAGTATATTTATTTAAATCATTAATACCTACAGGGAAACTAATTGCAACTGTAACAATAGTAACAATAATTGCAGGAATAATATAATAAACAATACTGACGATAACTGATTTAATACCATCTATAAAGTTACTTACATCCAATAATGGAATTTCTGCACTTCTTTTAATACCCTCTGATATAATACTTAATTTATATCCTACAACAAAAATTGCAAGAATGAATGAAACAATAGCAGCAATAATAATAATTGCACCATTATCTGTAAAAGCTCTAGCTTGACCAATTAAACTTATTATTGTAAGGATAACACCTAATACTATGAGAGTTACCCAATTATTAGTTGGATAAGTTAGTCCTTCTTTAAAAATTTCACCTAAATTCATAAAAAAAATCTCTCCACAAAAAAAATTATTTTAATTTAAATATTTGAAATACAGTGTTTTTTAAAAATATTTAATTTCAAATACTAATTTATAATTATAAATCATTATAATATTTAAGCAATGCTATTTAATTCTCAAGCTTAATTGTTAAATTGCTGAAAAAATAGGATATTAAAAAAAAGAGTGAAAAATAAGAATTTAAATTTTATTATTATTTGTTATATCCACAACATTTTTCTTTGTTGTGTGGAACATTAGGATTATGATGGTCAGGATATGGTTTTCCACATGTTAATGGTCCTTTTCCGCGAGCTGAACCACAACACCCACCTCTTCTTTTATTGTGTTCTAAAATTGAATCAATATCTAATCCTTCAATTTCGCCTAAAAATGTTATTTCTTCACTGTGACATTTTGGACATATATTATGTTCACCGTTTAATGTAATCCATGTGAATCCGCAGTCGTTACATGTGTATTTTAAGTTTTTATTCATTTTAAAAATCATCTCCTAATAAGAATTTTTTACAATTTCTTTGTGAATGCTTTGAAAAATTGTTTTTTGGACAATTTTTACTTTTACAATTAATGCCCTTGCATTTTGGACATTCATATTCTCTTAAAGATTGTTTATCAATTTCCATATTTTTTAATTGAATATCTTTTGAATTGCATTCTGGACATTCAAAGTATTCTTTTTTAGGGTTAGACCATTGAAATCCACATCCATTACATAGATATGTTTTTGTATTGACTTCTGTTTCTCCGCGGATTATTGTTATTTTTTTACCTTCAATTAAAGATTTGGCTAGTTTATTCCTTGCAGAGTTTAGAATTCTGTGGAATGTGGATTGTGAAATTCCCATAAATTCAGCAGCTTCTGTTTGTTTGATGTTATGATAATCTTTGAATCGTATTGCTTCAAATTCATCTACTGATAATTGTATTGGTTTTAGATTTTCATTTATGTGATATTTATGACATTTCACAACTCTTCTCTTTCTTTTAGGCCTTACCATGTTTTTTTTCCTTTTTTTGTATCTTTAGGTATTATGAATATATATTCATAACATAATATAAACATTACTAAAATAAGCCATAAAAAAAATATAATATACTACAAAAAAACAAAAATAAAAAACAGAAAAAATATGATACCAAAAAACCATCCAAGATACAAATCACTACTATTACGTGATAAAGTAAAAAATGCATTTAAAGATGGATACCTTGCAGACTCAGGAATGATAGCACACGGAAGAGGAGAAACATTCGACTACCTACTAGGAGAAAAAACAACAAAACCTGCAGAAAATGCAACAAAAGCAGCAGTATGCAAACTACTACTAGCAGAAAATCCAGTACTATCAGTAAACGGCAACACAACCGCACTAGTAATAAATGAAATAATAGAACTTGCAAAAGAATTAAATGCAAAAATAGAATTAAACCTATTTTACAGAACAGAAGAAAGAGTAGAAAAAATAAAACAACTATACCAAGAAAACGGATATACAAAGCTACTTGGAACAAATACAAAAGAACTTAAAAACATAGACGGAATAACAAATCCCCGCTCAACAGCATCACCAGAAGGAATATACACAGCAGATGTAATACTTGTACCTTTAGAAGATGGTGACCGTGCAGAAATACTTAAAAAATATGATAAACAAATAATAACAATAGATTTAAATCCCCTATCACGTACAAGTCAAATGAGTGATATTACAATTGTTGACAATATAGTAAGAACAATACCCTTAATGACAAAAATTACAAAAGAATATAAAAATAAAGATAAAAGTGAACTTGAAAAAATAGTTAACAACTATAATAATAAAGAAAACTTAGAAAAATCATTAAACGAATTTAAAATAAAACAATTATAAAAATGAGTGTGTAATCATTGAAAGTAATAGGAATATCTGGACTTCCAGGCTCTGGTAAAAGTTACATATCTACATATGCAACAAAAATTAATTATCAAGTAACAAGTATGGGCGATGTTATAAGAGAAGAAGCTGAAAAAAGAGGAGAAGATACAGGTACAACAGCAAAAAATCTTCGACTTGAACAGGGAGAATATGTTGTAGCTAAACTAACAATTGAAAAAATACAGGAAATAATTGAATCAGGTAGTGAAAATATCATTGTTGAAGGAATAAGAAGTCCATATGAAGTTGAAATGTTCCGAGATGCTTTCCCAGATTTCACCTTGCTTTCGGTATTTGCAAGTCCAAAAACTAGATTTAATAGAATAAGTCAACGTGCAAGAGAAGATGATACTGATGATATTAATGAATTTCGTGAACGTGACAAAAGAGAATTGAAATTTGGTATTGGTAGTGTTGTTGCTACTAGTGATTATATTATAATTAATGAGAATAGTTTTGAAGAGTATCAAAAGCAGATTGATGAGTTTTTTAAAAAGATTTAATTATTTATCTTCCAATATTGCTTTTTTTATATTATATGTTCCATTATCTATATTCCAGTCTGTTTCTGCTTCTATTATTTTTATTCTTTTTTTAAATATTGGTCCATCTAATACGAATGTTTCTGCTTCTCCGCCTTCGAATGCTAAATGTATTTGGTATTTTTCACATATTTTTTTAAGTTCTTTAAATGTTTTTTTGTTTATGTGTTGGCCTAGCCATTTTTTATCTAGCCCATATGCTGATACTCCGCAGATTATTACATCAAATCCTGATTCTAATACTTCATTCATGTATTGTTCTGGTGGCATGTGCCAGTATGGGTTAATGCATTTTAGGTTTAGTTCTTTTGTTATGTTTTCTATTCTTGTTTTTTGGTATTGACTAAATAGTGCTCCTGTGTATATTGCTTCTATTCCTTCATTAGCTAGTTTTTGAAGTATTGTTTTTAAGTCTTTTAGTTCTTCTTCTTTTATTCCGTTTGTATTTTGGCTTAATAGGGGTATGTCTACTGCTTCACTTATTAGTTGTGTTAAATCTATGTTTGGTATGTGGAACATGTAGGATTCGTTGTTTTTGCTTTTTATACTTATTAAGTATTTTACATCGTCTCCTTTTTGTATGGCGTAGTTTAGTGCCATAGTACTGTCTTTACCGCCACTGAATAGTATTGCTGATTTCATTTTTTTTAGTGTTTGTGTTTTTTGTTTCTTCTAAATGCACCGAATGTTCTTCTTATTTGGTCTATGAATATTCCGAGTATTACGAATATTCCTCCAATTCCTCCAGAGATTAGTATTAGGTTTTGGTTTGATGATAGGCTGTCAGATGTTGTGTTTATTAAGTTGTGTACTGGTCCTTCTACTTTTGTTACTACTACATGGTGTCCGTTTAGTTGATCTATTATGTGATCTACTGCATTTGCTTCTGCAGTTATTTCTAGTTCGATTACTCCGTAACTGTAACTTATATTGTAGTTATCGTATAATGGTCCTTTTAGTACTGATATTGCTCGTTCAGAGTTGTTATCTGAGAGGTTTAGGTTTATGATTCCGTTTTTCTCATCTATACTCCAAGAGGTTATGTTTGGGTATATGTATTGTATGTTATTATCTAGATAGTGGGCGGTTTTGTTGTCGAATGGGTCTGTGTGGATTACTAGTCCTGTGTTTTTTATGTTTTTTACACCGCCGATTTGGTATATTGCATCTATGTCTTGTTGGATGTTTGCTTCTTGTGTTAGTTCTACTGTTAGTTTTTCACTGTCTCCATATATTATTCCTGCACATGATCCTACGAATTGTGGGATGTCTTGTGATGCAGGTGTTACGAAAAATAATCCTCCTAGTCCCCCTAAAATTATTCCTACGAGTAATACCATTGCTATGTCTCGTTTTCTCATCAATCTTGTTAGCATTCCTAATAATAATGCGAAAATTAGTACAATTATATATAATATTATTAATATTAATGTTATGATAAAATCCATAGAATTTGTAATTCCTATACTTTTTTTATAAAAATGGTTTCATACTTTTAAAAATTAAGTTATTACATATTATAATATTCATTAGTATTTAAAGTTTATTGAAAAAATGGAGGCATATTTGTATTATTTTTTAATTTTTGAGTATTTTTTTAGAATTTTTTGATAAAAAATAAGTAATATTATAAGTTAATATACATTGGTAAAAATAAAAATATGAAATCGACTTATATGCTTAAATAAAATATAAAAACAGTAGTTTATTATTAATAGTGAATTAAAAACTATATAAAATATTAAAGGTTAAAATGAAATAAATGAAAGAAAAAAAGTTTAGAATTATTCCTTTTCACTTAAAAGTCCACCAGCAACACCAATACAATCCTTAGATAAACCTTCCACAAGAATCGTAATAGCCTCTTTAGGCAAACCATAAGCCTTAGAAACACTATCAGTTACTTCTTCAACCATTTTTCTCCTATCATCAATACTAATACCATCATTTCCATAAATTACAACAACAGGCATAATAAAAACCTCCTAACCTTTATTCTTAAAAGCCGCATCAACAAAAGAAACAAACAAAGGATGAGGATTATTAGGTCTAGACTTAAATTCAGGATGGAACTGACAACCTAAAAACCAAGGATGATCTTTAAACTCAACAATCTCAACTAAAAAATCATCAGGACTAGTACCAGAAATAGTTAAACCACGACTAGTTAACTCCTCACGATAATCATTATTAAACTCAAATCTATGTCTATGTCTCTCTTTAACATCATTTACCTGATAAGAATCCTTAGCAATAGTATTAGGTAAAATCTTACAATCATAATTACCTAAACGCATAGTACCCCCCATATTCTTAATCTTCTTCTGCTCTTCCATCATATCAATAACAGGATACTTAGTATCAGGATTAAACTCAGTACTATTAGCATCAGGCATACTATTTCTTCTTGCAAACTGAATAACCATAGTCTGCATACCAAGACAAATACCAAAACAAGGCACATCATTCTCAAAAGCATAATCAACAGCTTGGAATTTACCCTCAGTACCTCTCTCACCAAAACCACCAGGAATCAAAATACCATCCAAATCACCTAATTCAGCATCACCTAAAGACTCAACATCACTACTAATATACTTAATATTCATTTTAACTTTCAACTTAGCAGCAGCATGATGCAAAGACTCACGAATACTAATATAAGCATCCTCATACTCAACATATTTACCAACAATACCAATAGTCACAACAGGAGAATCAATCTTCAAATCAGAAACAACACTCCCCCATGCACTTAACTCATTATTATCCAAATCAATATCTAAATCTAATCTATCTTTAATAAAAGCCCCAACATTAAACTTATTTAAAACCAAAGGAACTTCATAAATACTATCAGCATCAGGAGTATGAACCACAGCCTCCTCAGCAACATCACAAAAACTTGCAATTTTAAATCTTAAAGCATCATCAATAGGTTTAGGACTTCTAGTAACAATCATATCTGGATTAATACCCATACTTCTTAATTCTTTAGTGGAATGTTGAGTAGGTTTAGTTTTAAATTCTTTAGCAGCATCCAAATAAGGTACAAAAGTCACATGGGCAAACATACAATTAAGATAACCCTCTTCATTACGTAACTGACGAAGAGCTTCAATAAACGGTTGAGACTCAATATCCCCAACAGTACCTCCAAGTTCAACCATTACAACATCATAATCCCCTTCATCTGCAACTTCACGAATCATACATTTAATTTGGCCAGTAATATGAGGTATAATCTGAACACAAGCACCCAAATATTCTCCACGGCGTTCTTTCTTAATAACATTACTATAAACTTTACCAGTAGTAATATTAGAAACACCAGGCAATTCAACATCTAAAAATCTTTCATAATGTCCCAAATCTAAATCTGTTTCCATACCATCATAGGTAACAAAAACTTCACCATGTTGGTAAGGATTTAATGTTCCACTATCCCAATTTAAATAAGGGTCAATTTTTATCGCTGCTACTTTTAAACCATATGAACGTAGTAAACGACCTATACTGGCACTTGTTATACCTTTACCAATAGAGCTTACTACTCCTCCTGTAATACAAATATATTTTGTCAGTTTTAATACTCTCCACTAAAAAAAATAAAATTAAAATTTAATAATATTATATGTTTATAAAATTTTTAATATAAAAAATTGTTTATTTTAAAAAACAATTCACTTAACTTAGTAAACTTTCATTTATTATGTTTTAACTTTACTTATACCATTTTCTTTTACGATATTTATAACATTATCAGCTGCAGACTCTAATTCAGAATCATGAGTAACAATAATCATTTGAGGAATTAAATTCATACTTCTAATTATATCTACAAGTTCTTGTCTTCTATAACTATCCAAATGTATTGTTGGCTCATCTAATAATATAGCATCTATACTTCCTTGCCCCATACTTTGTGTTATACCCAAACGTAATGCAATTGCAATTGCTATCTTTTCTCCCCCACTTACCATATCTAAATTAGATTCACCTTCTGGTCCGTATATTTTCACACTGAAATCTTCACTTATTAATAAGTCACTATAATTGAAATTGAATTTTTCAAAGAATTTTTTTGTATTAGCCTGTATTGATGGTCTTGATTTTTCTCTTATGTCTTTTTGAACACCCTCACGACTAAATGCATCACGTATTGTGTTTAAAAATTCCATATAGTCATTTAAATTAATTAAATCATTTTTGATTTCTTTGTTTCTTTCTATTTTCTCCTGATAATCGTTTATACTTTTGTTTAATTCTGTTATTTGTCCTTTTAATTGTGATTCTTTTAGTATTACTTTATTTAAGTCTTCAGTTAATCTTTGATAAGTGTCTGTTATCTGTTTGTATTTTCTCTCATCAAATCTTATAGTTTTTAGAGTTTCTTCTATCTTTTTTATTGCCTCATTTTTCATTTTCATTTCATTTGTTTTCTCATCAAATCTTGTTTTTACATTATTTTCTGCAAGTACTTGTCCTTGTAGTTGATCATATCTTTTTGATTTTGAGGCTAAATCTTTTATTTTTTCATCTAATTCTTCATTGCTTATATTTTCACTTAGTAGTATGTCTTTGCTTGAGTATTCTTGTCTTTGATCTTGTAAGTGTTTTTTCTTGTTTTCTAATGAGAATAGTTTTTCTTTTATTTCTGATTCACTTCCATAATCACTTAATTTTCCCACTGTTATTTGATATTTTTCAAAGTGTGGTTTGAGTTCTTCATGGTTTTTCTCTTCTGCTTTTAGTGTTCTTGAAATTTTAACAAAGTCTTCTTCTTTATCTTTTCTAAGCAGTAATTTTGCTGTTAAATCATTTATTTTTAAAGTGTTATCTTTTATTTTTTTATGTATCATCTGATAATTGTAGAATCTATTGTTTATACTGTTTAGTTCTTTTAGTTTTATTTTATAGGCATTTGTTTCTAAATTTGTTCTTTCTATGATACTTTTTATTTCTTCTATTTTTTCTTGTGCTTGTGTTATTGTTTGATTTGATGTGTTGTTTAGTTCTTCTTTTTTATCTTCAGTTAATGGTGATTGACATACTGGACATTGATCACCTATTGTTTCTAAATCTTTTATTGATTTTTTAGCATCTGTTATTTTTGATTTTAATACTGCTATTTGATTGTTTTTATTTTTTATTTCTTCTTCTCTTGATTCTATTTCTTGAGTTACAATTCCTTCAAGTTTTAATATTAAATCTTTTATCTTCTTTAGTGGTAGGTCTTTTTTGAATTCATCTGTTAGTGGTGTTACGATTTCTTGTATTTCATTATAGAAGTTTTGTATTTCTGCATTGTTGTTTTTTATTTCTTGTTCATAGTTTATTCTTTCTATTTCCAGTTGTTTATATGTGTTTAATTCTGTTTCTAGTTGTCTTTTTTTATCTTCAAGTTTGTTGATTTTTGTTTCTACTTTTGCATATGAGTCGGCATATGGTTTTTCTTCTTTTATTGTATTGTTTATTTCATCTAGTTTTGATGCTTTTTCTATCATATGTTTTCTTTCTGTATCTAAGGTTTCTAGTTTATGTGATATTTCTTTGAATTCTTGATATATTGGTAGTTTTTTTGCATATTTTTCTAGGCGTTTCATTTCTGTTTTGTTTCTTTGGATTTCGTCTAGTTCGTTTTGGAGGTTTCTGCGCTCTATAGTTATGTTTTCAAATATTTCTTCTTCTGCATTTAATTTTGTTTGATTTTCTTCATATTCTTGTTTTGCTTTTTCTAGTTTCTCTTTATATTCTTCTGTTTCCTTATGTTTGGTTTGTAGTTCTTCTATCCTTTCATTGAAGTATATTATGTTTTTTTGTATGGTTTCTTGTTCTTCTTTTTTACGGTTTAGGTTGTATGTTAGTTCGTTTTCGTCAGCTATTCTTCCTTTTAATTCTGCTGCTTTTTTATCATACTCATTTATTAATGGTAATGTGTTTTCCCATGCTTTTTCTAAATCATCAAGTTTTAAAAGTTTTCCTATTAGTTTTTTACGTTCTGCAGGTTTTTTATTAACTAATTCTGCTATTTCCCCTTGTCTTATATATATTGCATTTATGAATAAATCAGTATCAAGACCTAATAATGATTCTATTTCCTTATTTACATTACTATCTCCTGTTGTGATTATTTGTCTGTGATCTGGTGAGTGTACTTTTCTTAATTCTGCAGATGATGATGATTTTGTTTTTGAACGTGTTACCTGGAATTCTTCACCATTTACATCAAAATGTAAAGTTACACTCATTCTTTCATCTTCACTTGATGTTCTAACTAGATAATCTATTTTAGATGATGCATGTTTTTTAAATAGTGCAAAGCTTATTGCTTCAAATATTGTTGATTTTCCAGCACCATTTTCACCTACAATAATTGTTATCCCATTATTAAAGTTTATTTTAGTGTTTTTGTATGATTTGAAGTTTTTTAATTCTAATTGTTTGAAAATAACCATCTTTATTAACTCCAGTCCATTAAATCTGTTTTATGTTTTGCTACTTCCTTTTTAGTTGCAGTTTCTTTTTCTGTTGTTAAAACTCCAAATGAGTCATTATACATTTTTTCTGTTAAAATTTGAGCTTCTTCCATTTTATTAAATTTTAAATTATCATATAAGTCTGTTATGAAATTATCTGCCCCTTCTATTTTTGAATCTTTAACATATTCTTTTAAGAATCCCTTTGGATTTAATGAATTTAATTCTTCAGTTATTACTGTCTCAGGAGCATCAGTTAAACTAAAGGTTGGTCTAACTTGTAAGGCATACTCGTCTAAATATTTATGCACTGTATCATATGCATCTTGAGTGTTGAATTTATCTCCTTGAATAGTTACATTTATTATTGGTTCAACTTTAAATTCCTGTAACTTATTTTTCAATGTTTGCAGTTCAGTTAATAAGTTATTATGTTCTATAACAACATTTAGAAATTCTCTTTGAATATCAACTATTTTACGTTCTGTTTCCACTTTACCATTTTTAATTGTAGTTATAACATATCCTTTTTTATTTTTCCAATAATCTCTTACTTCACTTGTTTTCCATATTTCTGTTGAACCTGGATAGACTAATCTTCCCTCACCATATTCAACATTAATATAATTATGTAAATGTCCCATCGCATAATAGTGGAAGTTTTCAGGTAATGTTCCAATTTCTAATTCATAATTAAAAGGCATAAACTTATCTATTCCCTGATGAAGTACAATTATACGAGTATCATATTCCTGTGCTTTTACACTTCTTTTTTCCATATCCCCATATAATTGACGTTTATAGGATACTGGTGTGAATTCCACACCTCCAATATACACATTTCCATCAAAAATATATTCTGGTACATTTGGACTTAATAAATGCAAGCCTTGATTTCTATATAAAACCTGTGGAGGTATTGAATCTTTTTTAAGTGAAATATCATGATTTCCAGACAATGCATAAACTGGAATACCTGCATCATTAAGACTTTTTAATGCTTTTTGAAAAACAAAATGCGCTCTATTTGATGGACGATTAGTTTCAAATAAATCCCCACTATGTATTACAAAATCAACATCCTCACGTATAATATCACCAACTACACGTGCAAATGTTTTATAAAAATCATCTTCACGATCTTGCAAGCCATATTGTCTATATCCCAAATGAGTGTCTGATAAATGTGCAAATCTAACCATAAAAATATCACCAAAAAAATATTGTGTTTTTCTTTTAATAATCTCCACGCAAACTATCTAAATCTTCTTTTTGTCTTTTTAACTCTTCTTCATCTTCTTTTATACCTTTAGCCCACACATCAAGAATATCTAAATCTCCACCACGAGTTTTACCTTTAAAACTATTAATCTTAACAAGTGCAGGAATACGAGTCATCATACCTAAAACTAAAGCTTCACCAATATTTAAACCAGGTAACTGTTGAATTAAATCATCAGATAAAGATTCAGATGAATTTTGAACATGCTGTTGATCTTTAGGTTCAACAAGTCTTAAAATAATCATATTATTAGCCTGTGATAAGGTTTCACTATCAACAGATTTAGGTGATTGACTAACTAAACATAAACCTAAACCAAACTTACGACCTTCACGTGCAATACGTGTAATCCAATACTTACATTTAGTATTACGATTATTAGGTGCGAGAATATGAGCCTCTTCAAGTACAAAAAATACTGGAACTTTTAAACCCTCATCAACTTCTTGTTTAACAATAGATTTCCTACTTTTAAGTGCATTTCTTAAAACATGAGAAACAACAACCTCAGATGTATTCTCATCAACTTGACCCAAATCTAAAACATTACACATTCCAGGTTTAATTTTAGATAAAATATTAGAAGTATTAGTATCTAAAAGCTTACCATATTTAGCCTGCAAATCCTCCATCTTATTTAAAACATCCAAAATAGCATTATACTCTTTAGAATTATATTCATCACTATCCTTATCCCCTCTTGGAATAGACCATTTTTCAAGTATTAAAATTAAAGCTTCAATAAAATCATTAGACTCCTCAGTACCATTTTGCATATTCTCTTGAGCCACTTTAAAAGCCTTACGGAACCATCTCTCCTGATTACTTGCATTAGTTGGAATACTAGCTAACCTTTTAATCTCATCAAACTCCATATACTTAGGATTAATAATAGGTTTAATCGGATTAACACTACCATTAGTAAAATCAGCACTCACATACTCACTATGCATATCAAAAACAAAAATACAACCATTACAAGCAAGCAACTCATCAATCAAAACAGAAACAGTATTAGACTTACCAGCACCAGTCATAGCAAGAATAGCTAAATGACGAGAAACCATACTATTAACATTAACACCAAACTCAACATCACTTTGATTAATAAGAGAACCAATCTGAATACTATTATCCTGACGGAAAACCTCCCTTAAAATATCCTCATCAGCTTTTATAACAGGAGTTCCAGGAGGAGCAGGAATACGAGGCAAACGAAGATTATCATTAACATCCCCTAAAAGACTAATATTACCTTTCACATAATAATCATTGCCTTCAATATTACGTATCTTCTCAATATTTTCAGGATTATAAATATCCCCATTTAAAGCAACAGAACCTCTAACTAAAGATTCAATCATACCCAAAACAAGATAATTATCATATTCAATAATAACATATTCACCAACACTTGGCATCTTCTTACTAATAAAACTTAAACTTGTAACACTTGTCTCTCCAATACAATTACCAATAATCTTACTATTCATAACATTTCACGCCCCTGTCTTTCAACAACATCAACAATATCACTAATAGAATTCATATCCTTATTAGAAATAACAACATCATGATGAGCCTTATGCAAAAGATAAGGATAACCATCAATACAATCTCTTTTTAAATCACTTAAAACCTTTAAACATTCCTCTTCAGATGCCCTATACGGCAACTCAAATTTCAAAACACTTTTAAAAGGTGCGAGCCTAGCATAAAAAACCGTAAACTCTAAAGATTTGAAAAACTCACCACCAACATCAAAAGTCCTCTTAAAACTCTCAGGTCTAAAAATCTTACTATAACCCTCTTTTTTAGAATAAAAATTAAACAAAGCAATATCAGGAATATTCCAATTTAACAAATCAGTAGCACTACTAGTCTTACTAATACCCACAATATTCTTTTTATCCTTTAACAATTCTTCCAACAACAATGCTTTCTCAACACTTTCAAGAAAACGATAATCATCATAATTTTTAAAATGAACCGCTTCCCTATCAAGCAAATATTTAGAGACAATAGGAATCTCATCATCAAAAAGTAACTCCTTCATAGGAGATAAAAACTTACTCAATAAACCACTCCTATCATCACGACTTAACTCACTTTTAGGAAACAACCAAATTAAATCACCATAAAGAGAACCATCAAAAAGATAATAATCCAAATCATACTCCTTCAAACTTTTAATCGTATTCTGTAATTCAAGAATATTCATAAAACTACTTAAACGATCATCAAGTCTAGACTGATGAGGAAGACTACCAACATTACTTAACTCAATACTCTTCAAACCATCATCACTTAAAGGATTATGAATTAAAGACTCAGCAGCAACAGCATACAAATAAAAACTAATAAAACGTTTCTTATTAAAACTACCATCACCTGCACCAATAACAGATTTATCCTCACTTAAAGGAATAGTCTTATCAAACCAATAATTTTCCAAATTTAAATCTTTAAAATCATACTCTTCAATTTGAGTTTGTATTTCTCCCTTTTTAGATATTGCCTCTTCAATTAATGAACCTAACATAAAAAACTAATTAACCCCCCTTAAAAAAAATAAATGAAAAAAAAATTATTCAGATGCCTTATGAATAGCATCAGTTATTTCACGAATCTTCGCTTCAACTTCATCAGTTTCTTCTAAAATAGTACCAGTAACAATAATATCCCCACCAGCACGTGCTGCCTTATATGCAGCCTCACCATCACGTATTCCACCACCAACAATAATAACCATATCATCTGTTGCCTTCTTAGTATACATAATCATTTCAGGAGAAATAGGAGTATCAGCACCAGAACCTGCTTCAAGATAGAAGAAACGCATACCTAATAATTCACTACTCATAGCATAACCTGCAGCAATCTTAGGTTTATTATGAGGAACAAGATTAGCCTCACCAACAAAACCTACAGTTCCACCAGGCTCCACAACAAGATAACCCATAGGCAATGCTTCAACACCAGACTTTTTAACACTAGGAGCAGCTAAAGCTTGAGCACCAACTAACCAATAAGGATTAGAACTATTAACAAAACTCATAAACAAAATTGCATCAGCATATTTACTAACACTACTAATATTACCAGGGAAAATGATAATAGGGTTATCCACATTTTCCTGTAAAATTTTACAAGTATCATCCACTTGTTCCTTATCCACCGTAGAACCACCAACTAATATAATATCACTTCCACCACGCACTGCAGCATTAGCAATATTTAATGCTTCCTGAGGTGTTTGTTCATCAGGATCAATTAAGGTCATATGTAACTTTCGTGTTTCTAATAATTTTTTAATTTCACTTTCAACAGACATAAAAAACTGAAACTCCTTCATTAATATAAGATATATTTTATATTATTCTTAATAATTAAATAAAATTTTTTATTTTAGATAATTATCTAAAAATTCTGAAAATGAATCAAAAGGTAACTTCATACGGTTTTTCATCATATACTTCCAAATCCTATCCCCCTCACGACGGGTGATAAATTTACGCTGATAACATTCAAAAATAATATCACTTGTTGCAACATGCTCCAAATTATACTCTTTAATATATTTACAAATATCTCTAAAATTATTACTTGCAACAATTCCATTATTAACAATAGCAAGTGAGATAACAGCTGCTTCACCACTACCAATACTATCCTCACCATTATTAATCAATGTAAAGAAATAATCAGCCTCAGGCGTAAACAAATGTATTGGCCTAGTTTCAATAAAACCTTCATCTTCTAATTCTTCATAAGCATTACGTATTCTTTTAGGAGTGTTAGGATTAAATAATTCTTTTTTAACTTCACTAGGAACTAATATCTTATTAAATACTTCTTTTAGCATATCTGGGCGATTAATACCTAAAAATGATGATAATATATCCGAATCATAAAATATTAAACAGTCCCCAAACATTAAATATTCCCCTTAAAATAAAATGTAAATTTAAAATATATCTCCTCTAAAACCATCTAAAAGTAATTCTTTCTTTTTGCTTTTATTTATTTTACCATCATCATATGCTTCTTCAGTTTTACGTATAAATGAACCAAGAGCATAATATTCTTTGCCTTTAAAATAAGGTTTATATAACTCTTCATCAAAACCTCTTTTTTTAGCTTCATAAGTTATACCAATATCATAAAATGCATCATATTCCTCTTCTGTAATCTCATTTTCATTTTTTAAGCGAAACAATAACGCATGATGACTTATTTGAAAATGTTGCTCTGCATAGATAATTTCATCCAACGTCCATTTATCTATACTATTATGTTGTTTGAAATTGTTTAAACCTTCAGTAGGCATTAAAAAATGAGATGCAAAATTATCTGCATTAATCTCTGATTCATCTTTTGTACCTGATGTGAAACATACAATCTCTTTAAAACCATCTTCATATATTAAATGATATAATTCATGAGCTACAGTGAAACGTTGACGTCCTTTACTATTTAATGAATTAACAACTATTATATCACCATAATCATTACAAGAACACATTCCACTAATATTTATATCCATAGGATAAAATAAGACTGTTAAATTTTTCATCCGAAACGGTATAACAGCAGTTAGATTAACTAATTCTGATGGAGATAATCCCCATTTCTTTCTAAGTTCTACTGCATCTTGATTTAGAGTTTTTATATTTTTCAAAATATTTAATTCCTATAGATTATCTAAAAATTTTAAATCCGCTCTTACCCTATTTACCGCAGCTATAGCATTTAAATCTAATTTCTCAGTATCTTCACTTCTAAATGCAATATTTACATGAGAGAAATTGTCATTATAACCGAGTAAATATTCATAATCGCATCCATATAATGCGCATATATCACCTAGTAATGTAGTGTCTATAATTTCATCACCTTTTTCTACATTTTCTAGGTATTCTGGTGTGACATTTAAGTATTCACTTAAATCATTTATAGATAAACCCATATTTCCCCTTAAATCTTTTAGTCTTGTTAGAAATTTATCCATTTTCACTAATGCTCCTAAAAAGATGTTATCAGTTTGTAAAAAGAAATTTTCTATTATTATCCATCACATACCACAATAAGAATTCATAATCCTTATCTCTATTTATTAGTATGTTAAAAACTAGTATAAAATAGTTTATGATTAATAATAGAATTAATTTTTACATAAGCAAATGTATTGTTTTATATATTATAGGTAATTTTGGTGAGCATTTGAAAAGTAATATTTAAAAAAAGTTCCAATAAAATGTTAAATGAATTAAATTTCCATCTAAATAGGGTTATAATATGTATTTTTGTTTCAAAATTTTTTATTTAATTTTTTGAGAGGGATTTGAATTTTAAAATATTCGAACAATACCATTTACTTTGTCAAAATCAGAATCAAATGATAATATTTTTATAATTTTATTTTCTTTCATTACATATACTGCAGTAGAATCTGCAAGAGATAGTGTTCCATCATATTTTAAGAAATAAAAAAAAAGAAAGAAAAAAAATGATTAATAAAACAAAGAATTAATCATTTTTTTTACATATTAGTTTATGTTTAAAAATGTTTTAAATTTCAGTACCATCAGATTTTATTATTTTAGTTATTATTTTTTCTTGATTCCAAGATCCAACTTCCCCAATCTTATATTCAATAGTAAAGTCAGCATCACATTCAAACTCAGTATCACCTAGCTTACCAATTTCAGATTGATTCACATGGAAATACGTGAACGGAAACTTACCATCAAAACTTCTATAAGAAAATGGAGTCTCACCATAATTATATAATTGATCCAAATCATAAAATCTAGTGAAACTGTGACTTATATCTGCATCATGTAATTTTGTAGCCATATCCTTATCTAAAAAATACTCAGTTCCATTTACAACTATTGCATAATAATAACCATCAGTAACTGGAACGGACCCCGAATCATAAAAATGAAATGTACTGTCATTATGCACAACATTTATCCTCTCACCAGTACTATCATCACCAAATAACCAAGCACTTGCAGAAGCAATAGTAGCAATTAAAAGCAAACTTAATCCAAGTACAATTAATAAATCTTTTTTCATACTCATTTCCACCTCCTTAAAATTTTTTATGAAAAAATAAATATATAAGTTTGTTGTATTTTGTCTTAATATCTTTTGAATATAAATGTTCTCTTAATTCTAATGAAACCTAAAAAACCTAAAAAATAAACAAAAAAGAAAAAAGAAAATCTTTTTTTTACCAACCTGCTTCAATCTGTCCACATGCTTTCTCATTAACAAAATCGAAAAATTCTTTTTTGTAAACACTTATTAAAATTTTCTCACCATTGGCAAGTACAATACCTGGAGGCGTGTAAATAAGTCCCCCTCCTTTTTCACAATGGTGGATATCTTCATAAGGTATGCGTAAATCACCAGTTACACCAGAAGTAAAAACCACTCCTCTTGGAGCTAAACGAATTTTACCTATTACCTTTCTATCTTTTTTACCACTAGTTACAGCTAAACCAACTAGCCCAAATGCATATGTTGCTGCAACTTTAGTTCCAATATTATGTTCTGCAGCTTGAGGTATAGTTAATATTGCTCTTATCCCTTCACGGCATTTCTCTTTTTTTTGCTGTCTTGTTTTTCTAAATCTCATCTTATCAAAACCTTCAATAATTTTTATTCATCTTTATATTATTAAACATAAAAATATAAAACCTACTAATTTGATACAGCAAATTAATGATTTAATATTCACCAACAGGGGAAATTCCATATTTTAATTAATAATGAAAAAATTCAGTTATATGGTTATAAAATTGTTTTTAGGATAGTTCGTTTATTTCTTGAGATAGTTTAATCCATTTTATTGCTGAGTTAACACTTGCTCTAAAGCTTGTTGCATCTTCTGCATCTATTGTGATTATTATTTTATTGTCTTTTACTTTTAGGTTTAAATTGGATCTGTAGTCTGGTGATGTTTTAAATTCTAGTGAAACTGCATCGTATATTATTTTTGCTTGTTTTTCGTTATCGAATTCTATTTCAATTTCACTGTTTATTTGTTTTAGGTATTTGCTTGTGCTTGTAATGGGAACACCAACATTATTTTAGATTGTTTGATATTTTTTTAACATATATTTTTAAATCTAGTTCTTCACCATATTTATTGTAGAAGTTTATTTGTGCTAGGAAACTGTTGTTGTCTATTGTTTGGAAGTGTATGTAATTTTCTTTAGCGTTGTTATCTTCTTTTAGGTTTAATATTTTTATTAGTGGGTTTAGTTTTGGATATTGTGATTTTATTTTTAGTTGGCTTGGTTGGATGTTTAGTCTTGTATTGTTTATTTCTGCTGATATTTGTATGTTGAATTTTTCTTCTCCAAGTTCGTCGAGGAATGTTATTTTGCTTGGGTTTCCTTTAATTTCATATACTAATATTATTCCTTTTTCATCTAGTTGTTTTGCTTTTACTAATAAGTCATGTATTGATGATTTTCCTCTGTTTGTGTATGGGTAGTTGAAGGTGTGTGATAGGTTTTTACAGAATTTTCTTGTTTTTTGTGATGGTTTTCTTGAAGTTGAAATTAGCATAAAATATTTTTCACACCTATTTTTTTATTAGATTATTAGTATGAAAAGAATGAGTTTTTAGAATTTTTATAATGTAAATTGTTTTTTTAAAAATAGTTATTTGTTTTTTTGAAAAAATAGTTTGTTTTAGATTAGAATAATTGTATTATTCTTATCTAGAATTTGTTTGTTTTCTTATTGCTGGAACTTTTTTGAATAGTATTCTGTATCGGCATTTAGGACATTTGTTTTCCATGTATCCTTTATGGTCGACTTCAGTTCCGCATTCAGGGCAAACGTACAGTTTAGTCTCCTCCTAGGGATTTTATGTTACGTGTTGCGGATTTTGCCATTGGTGTTTCTGGTACGTATGCTCCTCCAGTAAAGACATTTCCACATTTTTTACATTTCCATATTCCTGCACTTTGTCTTTTTACGTATGGTCTGTCACATTTTGGGCAAATGTGTGCTTTTTTCATGTTTTCTTCTATGTTTTTAACGGATCTTTTTGCTTTTCTTCCGTATCTTGCTCCAAAACGACCTGTTATTCCTACTTTTTTTGTTCTTGCCATTTTTTATTCCACTCTTACTTTTTTATCTTTTTTATGAAAAAAATTAGTTTGATGTTTTTTTATTTCCCAAGTATTTTTATTTATTTTTTGTATATCTTTTTTTGGGAAATGTTTTATTGTTAATTATATTTTAATTATGAATAAATTCCTATTAAAAATAATATAATACTAATAATTTATATTTTATTAGTATATAAATGTATTGGTAAAAAGTGAAAGAAAAAGAGAAGATTTTATAAGTTCTTTAATAAATCTTCTTGATTTTCGAATGATGTATGTACTGCTTCGAGGACTTCATCACGTGTTAGTGGTTTTACTCCTCCTTTTTGTGCTGAACATACACATTGTCCTTTTTCACTTGTTCCTATTGAAATTCTAGCATCTAGTATTTTTTCTTCATCTAATGAAGGGTCTACTACTAGTTTTTCACCTATTTTTACAAATGTTGATAATGATAGTTTATCATTTAGTGAAAGAGGTGTTGTGTTTTCTTTGTTTAGTTCTACTTCTCCATCTTCAGTTATGGTTGCTTCTGGTAGTTGACAGTTTAGTAATGCACTCATTATTCCTAGATTACATGCGTCAAATAGGTTTCCATCGTAGTCTATTACGTGTATGTCTATGAATAACATCCATACTTTTTCTCCTTCTTTTATGCATAGTTTGTCTAGGTCTACTAGTTGGCTTTCTCTTATTCCTCTGTCAACTACTCTTGCTAGTTCTATTGAGTCTGGTCCTGGTGGGCCTGGTTCGAATTCTGGTGATGCCATTGGTAGGAGTTCACAGTTTGTCATTAACACTCCTAAGTCTGGTGTGTCTGGGAATGGTGTTCCTATGCTTGGTTTTATTCCTACAATGACTTGTGTGTTTCCGAGTTTGACTTTTGCTGAACCTTCTGCTTTGGAGATGTAGTTTGGTTCTATTTTTATTTCACGATATTCGTTTAAATCACGACCGTCTGGTCTTTTTTCATTATTAATTAAGTTAATAATACTGTTTTTTGTGATTTCAGGTACAATATCCATATTATTTAGTCCCCCTCACCATATTTTTCTATTAATGCTTGTTTTTGACATTCACTTATTTTGTGACAGCCTTCTATTGCTAAGTCTAGTGCTTCTTGGAATTCTGTTTCTGTTAAGTTACCATCAGCTTGTAGGAGGGTTATTTCTCCAGTTCTTGGTAATATTACTATTGGCATATCTGCTTGTCCTTCTTTATCTTCTATTTCAGATAAATCTAAGACTATTTCATCATCCATTTTTCCTGCCGCACATCCTGCTGGAATGTCTCTCATTGGTATTCCTGCATCTGCTAATGCTATTGCTGCTGCAGTTATTCCTGCACAGCGTGTTCCTCCTTCTGCTTCTATAACTTCTATACTTACATCGATTATGCTGTTTGGGAATGTTTCTAGTAGTAATGCTGGGCTTAATGCATCTTCTGCTATTTTACTTATTTCCACACTTCTTCTATCTGGACCTGGTCTTTTACGTTCTTCGACTGAGAATGGTGCCATGTTGTATCTTACTTTAAGTACTCCTGTATCTGGTCTTAGGAATCTTCTTAAATATGTGGAACGTGGCCCATATACACTTGCAAGTATTTTGTTTCCACCGACTTCTACATATGCAGATCCATCTGCACGTTCTAGGACACCTGCTTTCATTATTACTGGACGGAGTTCGTCAAATTTTCTTCCGTCAGCTCTTGTTTTATTTGTAATAGTAACCATTCCTCCCTTTTTTAGTTCATTTTTTTCCATTTTGAAGAGTTTTCTTTTTCTGGGTTTAATATTGCAGATTGATTATCTGAGTTTTCTATTTCAAAGTGTAGATTTTTATTATTTTCTAATTGTTCTAGTTTATCTTCAAATATGTCTTCGTCGAAATCTACTTCTCCTTCTTCATATTTTTTTGTGAATTCTTCTGCGAATTCTTCAAGTTCTAACTCTTCTTTGAAGTTTTGAAGTTTTGGTTTTTCTAGGATGTTTTCTCTGTAGAAATTGTCATTACCTTTTTGTAATTCTGGTTCTGGTAGTTTACCATCGATTATTAGTGATAGTTTATTTTTTATGTAGTCTGTTAGTCCTTTGGTATGAGCTTTCTTTTCTACTTCTTTTATGATGTTTTTGGTGATTTCTTGCATTTTTTCATCACCTTTAACCCATACTAGACCGTTTTGTCCTACCATTATTTTACATTCGGTTTTTTCTTTGATGGCGTTAATCATTGATCCTTTTTTACCTATTAGTCTTGGTACTTTTGTTGGTGCGATTTTTACTATTATTCCGCCTCTTAGTTTGTTGAATCTTCTGTTTTTAACACCTAGTTTTGCTTTTTTTATTTCGTCTACGTCTAGGACTTTTAGAAATAGTGTGTCTCCTATGTTGAAATATTTGGTTAAGTCTTTTTTGTCACGTCCAAATAGTTCAGAAGAGGATACGAATCCTGAGTATGGTGAGTTTATATCTATATCTAACATTGAGAATCGTATGTTTGTAACTTTTCCAAGTACCATATCTCCTCTTTTTGGTAAGTATTTGCTTTTTAATGGTGTGACATTTATTCTTTTGTTTCTTAGGGAGACTAGTCCTAATAGTTTTGAGTATATTTTGCCGTCTTCTTTGAATGTTCCTCTACCTGGATAAACTTCTTCTTCAGCGAGTAAGTCTCCTGGGAGGACTAAATCGTTTTCGTTAACATGAATCATAGTTTATGATAATCCCCTATTCTATTATTTTATTAGTTTGGTTTCTGCTTCTCCACTAGAAATTGAAGCCATTTTATTGGTAAATTTGTCTTGTAGACCTCCAGGTATTTCAACTATTGCTATCCATGAGCCGTCTTGTTGCCATTCTTCATTTAGTATGTCTCCAAATTCATGGATACTGTTGTAGGAGTTACCTGCAGCTGAGCCTGGTAGTCTTACTGCGATTTTAACTTTTTCGAAACGTATTGGTATTTTTACTTTTATTGCTTTTAGTGTAGTTTTAACTTGTTGATCTACACTTGTGAATGGATCTATTTTGACTTTGCATTCTTCCATTGCATTTTCAATACGTTGTGCTGGATGTGGGAAACCTGTTTGTGGGTTTATTGCTTCTCTTGCAATAGTGCTTATAACAAGTTTTCTTTTTTCTTCCTGCATTTTGCGTTTTTGATCTGCAGTTAATTGAACATTACCTTTTTGTAGTATTTGTTCTGCTACTTCTAATGGGTCTGTTGTAGAGAATACTTTTTCCATTGCTTCTTCAGATGCTTTATCTCCTTTTTTAGAATCTTTGAATATTTCTTCAACAGCTAAAATGTCTTCGATTGATATTTCACCTGTGTAATCTGGGTTTCTAAAATCGGCAGCTAAGTCTGCATCAACTAAAATTTCAAATTTTTCACCGTAGGCTTCTAATCTTGCAATTATTGCTTCATCTACGTTAACCATTGAAACCATACCTTTTTTTTATAAAAATTTTTTTATTTTTTAAAAATAAATAAAAGAAGAACTATCTTATTCTTCATCTTCAGTTTCTTCTTCTGCTTCTTCTGTCTCTTCTTCTGCTTCTTTATTACGTTCTAATAAATCATCAACATATTCTTTGACTTTGTCTTCTGAGATTTTATTGTAACCTTCTTTGTTGATTACTGCAATTTCAATAGAGCTGTCTTTGATATTACCGTCATTTGCTGAGTAAACTGCATCTAATGATAGGTTGATTGCTTCTTCTAATGTGATATCTTCTGTGTAGTTTTCTTCGAAATAATTCATTGCTTCTTTTCTTCCTGCTCCAATTGCAGTTGCTTTGTATTCTATTAATGCTCCACTTGGGTCTGTTTCGAAGAGTTTGCATCCTTTTTTGTTTACTCCACCAATTATTAGTGCTGCTCCGAATGGTCTTACTCCACCATTTTGTGTGTATAATTGTTTTAGTTCACAGATTTTTTTGGATAATCCTTCAACACTTATTGGTTCATCATATGTTAATCTGTTGATTTGTGCTTCAACACGTGCACGGTCTATTAATGCTCTTGCATCAGCTACAAGTCCAGAGGTTGCTGCTCCTATGTGTTCATCTATTTGATATATTTTTTCTATTGATTTTGTTTCTATTAATTTGCTGGTGTTTCTTTTATCAACTAAAAGAACGATACCTTCTTCTGATTTCACACCTAAGCTTGTTGTTCCTCTTTTAACTGCTTCACGTGCATATTCAACTTGGAACAATCTTCCATCAGGACTGAAAACTGTAATTGCTCTATCGTAACCTGCATTTTGTTGTTGTAGAGATTGCATTTTATATATAACCTCACAATTTTTATTGTAAAAATTAAATTTATATTTTAAAAGCTTAAAAGTAGAATATTTTGTTTTAAAAAAAATGGTTTAACTTGTTTTTTTTCATGAAATTAATACATAATCAATAATTTTATTTAAAAGATAAATTTTTTTTTATACAATATTTTTTTTTAATTTTTACAATTTTTTTCTTTTTTTTACTTTAATCTTTTAAATTTAATTAATAAACAAATGCATGAAAAATTTTTTAAGATTATTTTTTTATACTGTTTGCATAAATCTACTTCTAACTTTCTAATTATAGTATTTATTAAAAAATTACTTATAAATATTATGATTTTATTTTAAAGATGTGTTTTTTAATTTTCTTTACAATAATAAAAATCATAATAAATGACAAATCAGCTAAATAATTTTAACTGAAAACATCACACATATAAAAATTATTAAATGTGAAATAAAAATTTTGATAGTTTAAAATAAAAAACCAAAATATCCTAAAACAAATATATACTCCATCAACAATCTTTTTTAAAAATTTATATTAATATAAAAATACAAAGAAATATAGCAATGGCCAATAGTAATATCGAACTAATGAGAGGAGAACCTGAAAAAGCTGTAAGAAAATTAGCCATACCCATAATGATATCAATGATACTAACCGCATCATACAATATCATCGATGGAATATGGGTTGCTGGACTTGGACAAGCAGCCATTGCAGGTATTGGATTTGTAACCCCAATATTCATGATTCTAAACGGAGTTAGTGTAGGTCTTGGAAGTGGAGCAACAAGCAGCATAAGCAGATTCGTAGGAGCAAAAAACCGCGACAAAATAAATGAATCTGCAACACATGCAATACTTATTTTTCTAATAGCCTCCATCATTTTAACAATAGCATTCTTAATTTTCCAAGAACCATTACTTATAAGCTATGGAGCAAATGGCGAAACACTAAACCAAGCCCTAAAATACTCAACACCCCTATTTCTAGGTTTAATCGGATTCATGTTTGCAAACGGAGGAAGCGGCATACTACGTGGAGAAGGAGATATGAAACGTGCCATGTATGCAGTTGTTGTTTCTGTTGGATTAAATGCAATACTTGACCCAATATTCATTTACACACTAAATTTAGGAGCATCAGGAGCATCACTTGCCACAATTATCAGTTCCCTCATATCAGCCATTGTAATATTATATTGGATTCTAATTAAAAAAGACACATACTGCAGAATTGAATTTAAAGGATTCAAATTTAATAACACCATCATAAAAGACATATTAAAAGTAGGAATTCCAGCATCACTTGATATGTTCATATTATCAATTGCAACGTCAATATACCTCATATTAATTTCACAAATTGGTGGAGATTATGGTATTGCAGTATTTAGCTCTGGTCAAAGATTATTCCTATTTGCAATAATGCCACTTACAGCTATTGGTTCTGCAGTTGTTGCTGTTGTTGGTAGTGCTTATGGTGCTAAAAATGGAGAATATTTATCCAGAGCACATAAATACGGTGCTAAATTCGGTTTAGTATTTGGTATTCTTGTAACTTCAATACTCGTTATCTTTGCAAGCCCACTGTCTACAATTTTTGCATATACACCCGAAACTGCTAATCTTATACCAGGTATTACTGGATATTTACAAATTGTTTGTCTTAGTTTAATTTTTACAGGAGTAGGTATACCTTCAAGCTTTTTCTACCAAGGAATAGGTAAAGGATTATATAGTTTATTCTTCACTGTTTTAAGAGAGATAATTTTCGCCGCACCATTAACCTATTATTTTGGAATTGTTTTAAATCTTGGAATTACAGGTATTTGGATAGGTTTAGGTCTTGGTAAAGCCATACCTAGTATTCTTAATTATTTATTTGCAAGATATGAAGTTAAAAGAATTAGAAAAAGTTTTGAAACAGATGATTAATTTATATATTTTTTTATTGCAGATTTAACCGTTCCAGATAATCCAATAGTTGTTATATTAATTTTTTTATTATTATTGTATCTTGTTATTAATGCTAAGCAAGCTCGAACTTGTTCTTCATATCCTCTTTGACATCCAAGTATTGCTCTGTAATGATGATATTTCTCAACTACTGATTCATCCTCATATACTCTCATAAGCCATAATGAAAAGTTTGAGGTTCCAAGTTCTCCATAGTATCTTATACAACCATCCCAGATTATTCCTACAAGATTATTTTTTTCAATACTTGTTTCTGATTTTATATCAAGTGTTAAGTATCTTTTGTTTTTTCTTAATGTTGGAGGCAATATTTTAAGTTTCATTCTATTTTTCGCACCCCTTGTATTATCATATCTTTTCTTTTATTATTGTAGTCTATGATTTTTTCTGGTGTTTTTGTGAAACCTTCTTCTATTTCCCCATCAGTTAATCCAATTGATTTAAATATTGCTATTGCATCTCTTGGTGATTTTACATCATATATGTTTGTTGCACCAGTTGTTAAAAGTAGGGGGAATTTGAATTTTCTATGTAGTTTTATTATTTCTTTATAGTGATCTATTATTTTTGCCCTGTATGATGAGTGATTTGTTAGTATGTCTTTTATTGTTAACTCTATTGCAATATTATTTTTTACTGCTTCTTTTGATAGTACTTGGTTTAATCCACAGTTTGGTCTTTTGTAGTAAGTTCTATTTAATGTGTCTAATTTTATATTTTCTACTGCTTGCCTGTTTATTTTATCAGATCCACCATGTACAGATATGTATTTAATTTTGTTTCTGTTTTTATTTATTTGACTGTTTAACTCATTACCTTTATTTGTTTTTATTTCTAAACCCATATCAAAGTTTATGTTGACTTTTTTTAGTTGGCCTATGTATTTTTGTGCATTTTGATAGTCTTTTAAATTGTAGTTTAATTTAACATAGTCCCATCCTAAGTTTTTTGCTTCTTTAAGTAGGATAGTATCTGAATTGTAGTTTCTTCCTTTAAAGTTGAAGTCGTAGAATTTCATAATATTTCTTCAAGATGTGAGTTTATTTTATCTATTGCTATTTCTTTTTTTGCAGGGTATGCTGCTATTTTGATTTTTAGATGTAATGAGTCACCTTTATCTATTATTGTCCATTTTTCATCTATAGCATCATATTTATTTAGTCTTAAAAATAGGTTTCCTCTTTCATCAATTTTACGCCCTAAATCTTGTTTTAGTTTAAATAATTCTTCTTTTTTTACGTTTTCTGTTAGATTTTTGAGGAATTCTTTAGTTTGTCTTTTTTTACTTACTTTTCCTGTAAGTATTTGTATTGGTTTTTCATCTATTCCTTCTGCTATTTCTACTTCATATTGTGCATCTGGCAGTATATTGTTTAGTCCAGTTATTAATTCTTCTGGATTTTCATTATTATAGATGAATAGTCTAAATCGTATATTGTGAATCATAAAAATTTGAAAAAAAATAGTTTATATCTTGTTTTTTAAAATAAAGAAAATAGAAAAATAAAAAAAATAAGGTAAATTTATTTTTTGTTTTTAGCAGTACCTTTTCTGTACTTACCTAATTTTTTTCTACCTTTACCCTTTTTGGATATTCCTCTTCCTTTTTTACCTGCACTGGTTAAACCTCTAAGTGCACGGTTTTTGTGTTGAGGTTCGCATATCCAATTGATTTTTGAATCGTTTTTGATTGAAGGGTGTTGTGGGTCTACTAGAATTACTTCGTAGTATTTGAATTTACCATCAGACCATACCCAGTAACTGTTTAAGACTTCCATGTTTGGGTATTTTTTAGCTACACGTTCTTCAGCAATTCTTTGAATGCTTTTTGCGGTTGTAATCTTTTTTACACCCATACGTTTTGGTTTACGTCCACGGTTTACACGGGTTTTTCTACGTGTTCCTCTTCTTACACGAGTACGTACTACAACATAACCTTTTTTAGCTTTGTATCCAAGGTTTCTAGCACGATCTATTCTTGTTGGTCTGTCTATACGAGTTATTACTTTTTGTCTTCTCCATTTTGGAGCTCTTTGCCACATAACCTCTCTTACATATGATTCAGAAGGGTTTTTCCATGCGTCTCTTATATATTTATACATCATAAATGATTACCTCATAGTTCAGCCAATATTTTTTTGGCCACATCCTATTATATTTTGATAAAAATTGTTTTTTTTATCAAAGAAAAAAGTTGTATTGTAAAAAATATATAGTAATATTTTAACAATAAGAAAACTATGTTTTTTATAACATATAAAAGTATTCTTTTAATTAAATCACAATAAAAAATATACACTAATCTTTTTATTGCTTTTCTATCCATAAAAAATTCATTTCAACAACAATAATGTGCAAATCAGAATGTTTTTGATTTGGAATTTATTGTTTTAATTTGTAAGTTCTTCCATATATTAAATTTATAATGGATAGAATCCGTTTCTTTCTTTTTCTTGTAATATCCATGTTTTTAGCATATTATCTTGTATAAAGTAATATGGTTTTGTATATTCAATAATTCCTTTATTTTTAAGATTAGATAGATTGTTATTTAATGTGTTTTTTGAAATTTTTGTATTTTCTATAATATTTGTCCATTTACTTTTTCCATTAACACAAAGAGATATTAGTATATTTTTTTCATAATTATTTAACGTTCCCCATATTCTTATCCACATTACTAAAATTTGCTCATTATTCTCGCGAAATATATTTTTTATATTTTCTGCATCATATACTATGTCTTTTGACATAATGTTATAAAAATTGTTTATATATGCAGGTATTCCTCTAGTGCATTTATAAAATTGGTCAAAACCTTCTTTTGTAAATTTAATATCTAAACGATCTTTGAAATAATTTTTTGTTTCTTCTTTAGTAAATGGGTCTATATTAATTTGAATCATCCTTCCACCAAATGCCCCATTTTCACCATTAATCATTTCTACAACATCTGATGTTCTAGATGTTGATCCTGTGATTATGTATGCAACATTAGATTGAAATTGCGCATAACTTCTAATAAGTCCAAAAAAAGCATTAGGATTTTCAACTTCTTTTATTAATTGGAATTCATCAATAATTATTATGAATCCTTTATACTCACTATTATCAATTATTTTTTGAGGAAGATTCATTACATAATCGCTCAATTTATTATATTTTTCTTCAAATGAAGGTATTGCAATACCTAATGTATTTCCAGATTCTTTAAAATCGAATTTTTTTCTTAAGATGGTGTTTTTGAAGTTTTTAATATCCATATATAATTTTTTTAGATTTGAGTTTTCATTGCCCTTTATATGATTGTTAAAATCATCTAGCATTTCTAAGAGAATTGCTTCAGAGTTTAGTTTGCCACCAAATTTTGAATATATTTTAAAAATATCTATATATGTTACTAAAAAGTCTGACTCATAGTCTTTTTTTATTTTTTGCAAAAGAAATGTTTTACCTACACCTCGATATCCTGTTAAAAGTAGTTGTTGAGGTATGTTTTCGTTTAAACCATTTAGGTAAAATTTGATTTTTTTAATATCATTTTCACGATTATAGAAGTATTTATCTATATTTTTTGGTATGGTTAATGGTATTGTTGGCATATTTATCCTTTTTTAATTTTTTTTAAATTAATATGTTATTTTATATTTTTTATTATTTAAGTATAATTATTTAGACTAGTCCAAAAAAATAGACCAAAATAAAAAAGTTCAAAAAAATAAACTAGTCCAAAAAAATAGACCAAAATAAAAAAGTTCAAAAAAATAAACTAGTCCAAAAAAATAGACCAAAAAATAAAAAAAATGTTTAAAAACATACAAACCCACACCAGATATAAACTTATAAAAATAAAAAAAATATATTAAAGTTTATTTAAATTTAATATGTGAAAATATTATTTTAGTAGGAATTAATATGATTAAAAAAAAATATCCTAAAGAACCTACTGATGAAGCAAAGGTAGATTCTTCACTTTTTGATGCAGAATTGATTGGGAAATATAATCTTGGAACAGTTCATCTTCATGGGCCTTTTGGCAATAGTAAGTCCAATATAAAAATAGCTTACTTAATAGGTATGCATCCTCTTGAAAGCAAAGCACATAGAGGTTTATTTGATACAATAATTGATAAAAATGATTCTTTAAATTATTGTTATTATATTTATAATATAAATGTCTTAGGAGAATTAGATGAGCAGACAGAAGGTCGTATGGATGGTCAATTACTTGCTCAAGAGTTTGTAGCACCAGATATAATTAGAAAGGATTATGATTTTTTTGTAGATATTCATAGTAATAAAGGTTTAAAAGGTAAAGGCACTTATAAAAAAACTAATTTTATCTTTGCTCCAGGTTTTGATGATGAATCTACAAATATTATGAATATTTTATTAGATAAAATTGATGAAATTGTTTATTATGCTCCAGAATATAGGACAAGTCCACCATATATTACAATTCCAGTTGCAGAAAGTGGAATTCCAACAATTGTTTATGAAACATACACTTATGAACCAATTGAAAAAACTTATGATTTAAGTGAAAAATTAGTTAAAACAATAGATAATTTGGAATTTTAATTCTTCTTTTAAGTTAAAATTAGATTTATAGTATTGTAAACCTATAAAAATTCATTAAATAAAAATTAATTCTAAATTTTCTAACAATCTCAATTATCCAAAAACTATTTTTAATTTAATATTTAAAAATATTAAATAGGTGATAAAAAAAATGTTAGAAGCATATTTACCTTTTATAG